>JAEKFU010000416.1 GCA_016522385.1 Pseudomonadota bacterium | reverse complement strand
GTCGGTGATTGACTGTATGAAGTCGAATAAATCCACGCCGCGCCCCCTCCATAACGCGTAGCCACTGCGCGAATGGCGAACCGGCCCGGGGGCCGGTTCACCCTTTTGTCTGAGGTGCTAGTTTCCTGACGGGTCGTGCAATACCGTCCACTCACCGGACTTGGCGTGCACGTAGATATAAGGCTTCGTTGCCTCACCTTCGTCGGTTCGCACGATTTCTCCGAGCAGTCCGTCGGTGCTCTTCAGCGCCGCCAGGCCGTCACGAATCTTGCGGCGGTCCTCAGCGAGCGTATCAGGTTTGCCCATGATGCCCTGTTTTTCCATGACATCGGCCAGCACCATGACGATTTCCCAGGCCGCAGCACTGTGCAAATCGGCACTGCCGCCCATCTCGGCAGCCGCCGTCGCTGCCGCCTTGGCCTTGTCCGTCACCGGCGCAAAGCTGGTCGGGATGATGATGCCCTCGGCCTGCTTGGCGCAGCCATTGAGCGTTTCAAGGCTCGATGAGCTGGTCAGACCGATCAGCAGCTTCGGCTTGACACGTTGGCGCTGCATTTCTTTCAGCACACCACAGGTCGTGAACGGATGCGCTGAAATGGCGATGGCATCGACGCCGGCTTTCTTCATTTCACGCACCTGTGTGGTGAAGTTGGTGTCGTTCAAAAGCCATTTGGACTCACCTTTCACATCGAGGCCGGCTTCGCCCGAGCGTACCTTCATGACCTTGTACCAGGTGAAACGTGAGTGGGCGAAATCCTCTTCAACGCCGCCATAGATGGTTTTGACGTCAGGGTGTTCGCTCTTCAGCCACTCGAACATGGTCTGGTACATGACACTCTCGTTGGGCACATTGCGGAATGCCCACTCTGAGATCTTTGCAAGGCCGCCCTTGATGGCGGTATCGGTGAAAATTGGCATCTGCAGGCCCGAATCCGAGTCGTCATCGACCTTCTTCTGAAGAATGCCAAACAGCGGCTCGGCCACATTGGAGCAAGTCGGTCCGACTGCGACCACGGCATCCGAGCTGGCGATACGGCGCAGAACCGAAATGCCCTCTTCTGCATTGCAGCGATCGTCATCAAAGGTCATGGACAATTTGCCCGTCGAGCCGTCGCCCAGCTTGATGCCTCCCTTGTCGTTGATGTGTTTGATGGCAGCCTTCATGACCGCTTCAGTATTGACGCCAAATGAGCGCACGACGCCGGATTTGGCACCGAACCCGCCGAGTTTGATCTCACGATCAGCCGAAACGGCCGAGCCGGCCATTCCGGTAACCGCCAGCGCGGCAGCTGCTGCCGTCAGCAGCAATTTTGACAGTTTCATCAAATTTCCTCCCAGTCTTTTGGCTTTTTGTGCCGAACCGGACGTTTCTCCAGCTAGGCGAGCATTCATTGAGCGGTCGGCAAAACCGATAACATTGCCGCTCATTGACGAGACTATATCGTTGCGGGAAAAATGTACACAATACCGCTTTCGGCTTGTTAGAGACGCACTGCTGGGATGACCGCCTATGGCATGTCGGACAAGTGCCCCAACCTCTTTCAGTGCATAGAGCGTGTCTGTTGGGATTCGCAGGGAGGAAACAACAATGGCGCTTAAGGGCGTTTACCGGTTCATCGCACAGGAGCGGGTTCATTTCGGCAAGCTGGCCGGTGATGCGGTCCTCGAAGAAGCTGTGTTGCGAGACGCCAAGCGCGTGTTGATTGTTGCCAGCACCACCCTTGCCGAGAAAACCGATGTGGTCACCAACATCGAGCGAAAACTTGACAGCCGATATGCCGACACCTGGACCGGTACCCGGGAACATGTGCCGCGCTCCAGTGTGCTGGAGCTGGTCTCCTACATACGGGAGGTTCAACCCGACCTGATCGTCACGGTCGGCGGCGGCACGCCTATCGATACCGTCAAGGTCGCCCTGGTGGGCCTGGCCGAGAACATCGGGACCGCCGACGAACTTGACGCCTACTACATTCGCGTGAAGCAAGGTGGCGCACTTGAGGTTCCGCCGGTCGGTGCACCACCTGTCCGCCAGATCATCGTGCCGACCACACTGTCGGGCGCCGAATTCAGCAATCTCGGCGCCGCGGTGGATCCCAAAACCGAGATAAAGCATCTTTACACCGGGCACGAAGTTTGCGGCGACGCGGTGATCCTCGACCCCACCGCCTGCCTGCATACGCCGGAATGGTTGTGGCTGTCGACCGGGATGCGGGCCGTCGATCATGCCGTGGAATCGATCTGCTCAAAGGCACCGCAGCCGTTCACCGATGCAACCTGTTCGCGGGCCCTGGGAATGCTCGCCTCGTCAATGCGGCAGACCAAGGCGGATCCCTCGGACACCGATGCAAGACTGCAAAGCCAGCTTGGCGTCTGGCTCGCGACCACCGGACTTGGAAGAATCCCGTGGGGCGCCAGCCACGGCATCGGCCATCAACTCGGCGCCGTTGCCAACGTCCCGCATGGCCACTGTTCCTGCGTCATGCTGCCAAGTGTCCTGCGCTATAACTTTGAGACCAATTCGACACAGCAGGACGAGGTCGCCCGTGCCATGGGTCACGCCGCCGGGCCGGCTGCAGACGCCGTCGCCGAATTGATTGCCGACCTTGGCATGCCATCGCGGTTGCGCGACGTCGGCGTCACGCGTGAGCAATTCGATGCCATTGCCCAAGGCAGCGTGCACAACGTGTTCGTCAGCCAGAACCCTCGCAAGATTGAAAGCGCCGACCAGATCTTGGAGATCCTCGAAATGGCCTGGTGAGGTTCGGTACAACGGAAATACAAGCACAAAGAACGAGGAGGAATCATGAGGCTTGCAGGAAAGACGGCAATCGTAACCGGCGGGGCATCGGGATTCGGCAAGGGTATTGGCGAGCGGTTCGCCGAGGAAGGCTGCGAGGTCGTCATTGCCGATCTCAATGAGGACGGCGCCGGCGCAGTGGCCGATCAAATTCGCAGTGGCGGCGGCAAGGCGGCCCACGTGCAATGTGATGTAGGCATCAACGATGATGTCAAAGGCATGGTCAATGCGGCCCTGGAGGCCTTCGGCAAGCTCGATATAGTTGTCAACAACGCCGGCATGCCGCAGCGCAACCAGCCCGCCCTCAATGTCGACGAAGAAACCTTCGACAGAATTTTCCAGGTCAACTGCAAGAGCCTCTATCTCGCCGCCATGCATGCCGTTCCGGTGTTCCGTGAGCACGGTGGCGGTGTGATGATCAACACGGCATCGACCGCAGGCCTCAGACCGCGCCCGGGCCTGACCTGGTACAATGGTGCCAAAGGTGGCGCGATCACTCTCACCAAGGCAATGGCAGCCGAGTTCGCTGCCGACAACATCCGCGTCAATGCCCTGGCGCCGGTTGCCGGCGACACGCCGATGCTGGCCGAATTCCTCGGCGGCGAAGTGACCAATGAAATGTATGCCAAGTTCGTCTCCACCGTACCGATCGGCCGGCTGTCGACGCCGTTGGACATGGCCAATGCGGCCCTGTTCCTGGCCTCCGATGAGGCATCCTTCCTGACAGGTGTCTGTCTCGAGGTGGACGGTGGCCGGTGCATCTGACAATGTAAGCAGAAGAACGCAAGGGAGGTTGTGCGATGTTGGGCTCTATCGGTGAAATTCTCCCCGCCGCCGCGGCGGCTTATGGCGAAAAGACAGCCCTTGTGGTTGAAGACAAGACCTTCAGTTTCAATGAGCTAGAAGCGCTGTCAAACCAGTTCGCCAACGGCCTCACGTCTATCGGTGTCGCCGCCGGCGACAGAGTGACGCTATACGGACCCAACAGCTGGGAATGGCTGGTCGCCTATTTCGGCATTGCCAAGACCGGGGCAGTGGTCAATCCGATCAATGTCATGCTGACGGCCGAGGAAGTACGCTTCATCGTCGAGGATTCCGGAGCCCGCGCCATCGTCGCGTCATCTGACAAGGGTGAACCGCTGATGGACATGAAGGGCAATGGTCTGGCCGACGTGATTCTTTGGGGTGACGACGTCCAGACCGGCGCGACGTCCTTTGCCGACTTTGTCAAAAAAGGCAAACCGGACTATGCGACCCAGCCGATCGACTCGCACGTGCTCGGCGCCATCTGCTACACATCCGGCACGACCGGCCATCCCAAAGGCGCCATGCAGAGCCACCACAGCGTGGTTATCGCCGCCTGCGCCGCAGCAATGATGAACACCAGAGCCCAGCAGGACATCGTCGTCTCCCCGCTGCCGCTGCCACATGTTTACGGCTCCGTCGTCTTCAACGCCGCCTTGATGTGCGGCTCGACCTTCGTGATGGTGCCGCGGTTCTCCGAAGAAGCCGTGCTTCAGGCGGTTCAGGACAATCGGGCAACCATTATGGATGGTGTCCCCACCGCGTACTATTATCTGCTGGCGCACCCCTCGTTCGAAAAATACGATCTGTCTTCCCTGACCCGCTGCACTGTCGGCGGCCAGACCTTGCCTGCAGCCAAGTCCCTGGAATTCCAGGAAAGAACCGGTGCGCCCGTATTGGAGCTATGGGGCATGACCGAGCTGGCCGGCGCCGCGACGTTCAATCCCTATTACGGTGTCAACAAGCCCGGTACCATCGGCCTGCCCATACCGGGAACCTTTATCAAGATTGTCGATGTTGAAGATGCCGGCAAGGAGCTCGCACCCGGCGAGCGCGGCGAACTTATGGTCAAGGGGCCACTGGTGATGCAGGGCTATTACGGCAACGAAGCCGCCACCAGGGAAGCCATCCGCGAGGACGGCTGGATGCACACCGGCGACATTGCGACGGTGGATGAGGACGGCTACTACACCATCGTCGACCGCAAGAAGGACATGATCCTTACATCTGGCTATAACGTCTATCCGGCCGAACTGGAACGCGTCTTGTGCATGCATTCCTCCGTCGCACTGGCCGCCGTGTGCGGTGTCCCGGACGAGGCCAAAGGTGAGGTTGCCAAGGCCTATATCATGCTGAAACCGAATGCCAAGGCCGGTGGTCAGGAACTTGCCGACCACTGCCGGCAGCATCTGGCCGCCTATAAGACACCGCGCGCGGTGCAGTTCGTCGAGCAAGTGCCGATCACGTCATCCGGCAAGATCATGCGGCGCCTGTTGAAGGACATAGATGACGGGACGAAGACTCTTGGTTAGTTGCCGCTGCCTCTCAGCGAGAACGCGCTCTAGGATCCTGACCCTAGCTGGCGGTACATAACCTGAAATCGTTCTCCACCGTATAGTAGGCTTCTGCTCCATCATCAGCAGGGTGCAGAACAAACGGCACGATCAACGCGTCCTTCACACCGAAAACAGCATCCGAATCCAGATATTCATCGCCTTCCACAAACAGATGCGTCGTCACCGACTCGTAACCGTCGGCGGAAATGATGAAATGAATATGCGCCGGGCGGTAGGGATGGCGACCCATGCCGGTCAGGAGTTTGCCGACCGGACCGTCGGTGGGGATCGGATACGAGCACGGCTTGATCGAGCGAAAGTGGAAGACGCCGTCTTTGTCCGTCCTGAACCGACCACGCAGGTTCATTGCTGGTTGCTCATCGGGCTGTTGGACGTCATAGAATCCATCCGGACTGGTCTGCCAGATATCGAGCTCGGCGCCCGCAATCGCACGTCCGGCCTCATCAAGCACCCGGCCGCTGACCAGGAGCGGTTCGCCCTTGTCGGTTCTGGAAATGTTCGCACCTAGCGGCAGCTCTGGAGCACCCTCAACGTGGAATGGGCCAAGAACCGTCGACGGCGTGGCCATTGCAGGTTTCCTGTTGTTGATCGCATCAATCAGCATTGACACGCCGAGGATATCCGACAGCAGGATCCATTCCTGTCGACGCTCGTCGCACATCTGCCCGACTTCGGTGAGAAACCGGATCGCAGTCATCCACTCTTCCTGCGTCGGCTCGACCTCCTTGACCATCGCATGCAGGTGGCGGATCACGCTCGACATCACCTCGCTAAGCCGCCCATCCGGGCATTCTGACAGACGTGCAAGAACCGTTTCAGCTGATGTGTCTTCGGTGAAGCCGGTCATACTGACCTCCTCAGTACAGATTCAAAAGCCGCCGGTCTCAAGCCACTTGTCGATTTGTGCCATCCGGTCGCCACCCCAAAACGGTTCACCATCGACAATGATGTACGGCGATCCAAACACGCCGCGCTCCATGGCAGCCGCCGTCTCTTCCCGCAACCGCCCCTTGACTGCATCGTCCTGGGCGCCGGCCATCACATCGCTTGCGGCAAAGCCCAGAGTCTCAGCAACCTCGACGGCTGCCTGCGGGTCCGACGTGTCGCGCCCGTCGATCCAGTATTTACGATAGGCTGCCCGGGCGAACTCCGCCGCCTTGGTTGGATCCTGCCCATCGATCCAATAGAAAACCCGCGATGGCGGGATCGGGTTGGCCGGAAAGTTATCGGGCAGTCGCATGTCAGGGATCCCGTTGAACCGGCCAGTACGCAGAAAGTCCTTGAGGACATACTCCCGTTTTAGCGGGTGCTCCAATGGGACACCACCATGCTCCTTGTAAACCGCACCGATCAGGAACGGCCGCCAGATGACCGTGCGGCCATGTTTGCTGGCGATGTCATCGATCAATGTGCTGGCGACAAAACCATAGGGCGAGGAGAAATCGAAGAAGAACTCGATCTTGTCGGACATGGTAGCTTCCTTTGCTGCTTGCCTTTGCCGTCTTACAAAACGGTCTTAACCGCTCATCGTCAAGCCGCCCGAGACACTGATCACCTGGCCGGTGACAAAGGCTGCATCATCGCTGGCCAGGAAGACGATCGTTCCGGAGATATCCTCAGGTTGGCCGATACGGCCCATAGGGATAGCCCGCCGCATCGCCTCGCGCAGCTTGTCGGGATTGTCTGCGCCCTCGGCATAACCGTCAAACAGTGCGGTATCGGTCGGTCCTGGACATACCACATTGAACGTTATGCCTTGGCGGGAGTGCTCACGTGCCAGGGTTTTCGAGAACCCCATCATGCCGGCCTTGCAAGCGGCATAGACCGACTCGCCGGACGAGCCGACCCGAGCCGCATCGGACGCGACATTCACCACCCGACCATAATGCCTTTCGACCATGCCCGGCAGCACCGCGTGATGCATGTTGAGCGGCCCCATGAGGTTGATGTCAATGACCTTGCGCCAAAAGTCCGGATCGGTCTTCATGAACGGGCAGAACAGGTCCCAACCGGCATTGTTGATGAGAATGTCGATCGGTCCGAGCGCCTGCTCGATGTCGGCAACCACAGCCCGGACCGACGAAAGATCGGTGATATCAGCCTTGAAGCTAAGTGCCTCGCCCCGGTTGTCGACGATCGCACCGGCCACGTCTGCCCCCATCTCCTTATTGAGAT
>JAEKFU010000365.1 GCA_016522385.1 Pseudomonadota bacterium | reverse complement strand
GATCCGAAACGCGCGCAAAACCGAAAATGAACCGGTCGCCGGGACCAGCGCTACCGCCACGACACTGAAATCAAAAATCCGCCATGGATCACGCCAGAAACCACGCCAATCGACCAACAGCCGGCCTGTGATCTCCAGTACAAAGATTGCCAAAATCGCCCGGTCAATAAAGTTGAGCACGGCACCAAACCTGGCCATGGCCCAACCGCTGGTCTCAAGGCCCAGGGTAATTGCGTTCAAACCAATAAGGGCAAGGATGAAGCGTTCGAAGGATTCGGAGGCCAATATAAGCTTCAATCGTTCGCGGATCATTTTGACCGTATCCAAGATTGCGAGAAATAACTCAAAAACCCTATCTGGTCCTCAGCTCCGCGAGCGTCAATACGTGACCCGACCATCGCCCAGGTTTCGGGTCATTTGAGTATCACGCTCTCAGTCGTATTCTTCCACGGCCCAGTTTCCGGTCTCGACCATGGCCTTGAGGATCGCCCAATCGACCGGCGTATCCACATTGACACTACGTTCGACGGGCATGACGAAGCCAACAGTACCCGGCGGCAGGAAGCTGTTGGCTTTGACAAACAAATCCCGATCGATCAGGTAAAAGGCGCCGTTCAGCGCATAGGGCTGCGGCAGGGCCTGGCGCGGGCCCTCGTAGCCGCCACCGAGATAGGGTTCAACCTTGCCATTGTTCAACTTCAACAGCTTTTCCGGGCGCGGCTCCTCATGGGCGACAACGCTTGTCGCAGAACTCGCTCGGGTTGACTCAATCAGTTTGAAAAGCCCGTCCAGATCGGCAAGCGTTCGCAATGGGCTGGTCGGTTGCAGCAACAAAATCCAACCTTCTGCCAAATCGGCCTGATCAATCAGATGTCTGATGACATCGGACGTCCTGGCCGTGTCGCTTGCCAGATATGCTGGGCGCAACGACGGCGCCGAAACGTCATGCCTCGCCGCCAAAGCATGCATTTTCGGATCGTCCGTCGACACCACAACCCGGTCGACCCGTGAACAGTTCTTTCCCAGGAGGATAGCCCTCTCGAGCAGCGAGTGCCGGCCAAGCCGCAACATATTCTTGCCGGGCAAACCTTTCGATCCACCTCGGGCAGGGACAACTGCGGTTATCGGTCGTCCTAGAAGCATCGCTCAATAGGTCAGCATTTTTTCAATTGACAGGTCACAGTCAGCAAGGGTGTCGGCAATCTGCGCACCTGCCGTACCGTCACCATAGATCATGTCCTTCAGACGGTGTTTCTGTGCGAACATCTCGCTGACCGCCCCGATAATCTGATCCGTGTCATAGCCGACATCGCGCACATTGCGCCCACGGTCGCGACCCTGCTGTCGCGAGCCGATGTTAACCGCCGGCACACCAAGATAGGCACATTCGCGGATCGCCACAGATGAATTGCCGACAACACCGCGTGAATTCATCAGCACCGACAGAAAGTCGAGAGGCCGAAGGTTCTTGTAAAAGTGGATCTTGCTCAGTTTGTGGGCTTCGCGATACCGACGGATCGCACTGGACGTGCCGTCAGATCCAGCATCCACATTCGGCCAGAACCACAATGTCGGCCACCGGCCGCTATGCACTGCTTTCAAGGTTTGGCGGGCATGTTCGGCGGCTTGCTCATATTCGGTCGTCACCGGATGTTGCAGCACGACGATGTAGCCTTGACTGAGATCCACATCTGCGCCGACACCGCCATATCCCTTGAGCGTGTGTGCAACATCTCTGGGCTCGGCGGCCAGCGCCTCGCGGGCCAGATCGATCGATGGGCAGCCGGTGACAAATACCCGATCGGCCGCTTCACCCATCTGGATCACACGGGCCTTTGCGCTGGCACAAGACACAAGGTGAATATCAGCAAGTTTGGTGATCGCGTGGCGCACCTTTTCATCGATCGACCCGGTCACTTCGCCGCCCTGGACATGTACCAGCGGAAGGTTCATGTAGGATGCTGCAACCGCCGTCGCCATGGTCTCAAACCGGTCGGCAACCGTCACGACCATGTCCGGTTTTAGATTGTCGAACACCGTTGCAAGTTCGGCAATACCCAGACCTGTCGATTTGGCAGATGTCACCAGGTTCTCGCCTTCCAAAATCATGTAGACCTGGCGATCGATGTCAAAGCCTTCCTCGGAAATAATGTCCACCGCATTACCATAACGGTCGAGCAGGGCCGAGGCCGCCACGACAAGCTGGAGCTCGAGATCAGGATGCGCGCGGATTGCCTCCAGCGCCGTTCGAATACGCGAATAACTCGGCCGGGCCGTGACAACGACGCAAACTTTACGGGGCATTAATCAGGCTTTCAGATCTTCGTAGGAAAGGAGTTGGTCACGCGATACATCGCGTGCAAGCGTACGTCCAACGAATTCGGTCAATTTGGCTGCCGGAACTCCGGTACCGGGCTTCTTTGCTGCAAGGTGTTTGCGTTCGAGCCGGGTACCAGCGGTCAGATTGCAGTTCGCAACAACACTCTTGAGAAATATTTTGCGGTTCTCCAGAACAGCCTTCGGTACGGTACTTTTGTCGACCGGGTGCGCCTGCATTTTTTCAATGAAACGGATTCCGGCGACAAGATGAGCGATTTCATCAGGCGTCAAGGAGGCCACCACGTCTGGTCCGAACGACTTGCGGCTCAGTGTGATGTGAATTTCCAACGCCTGGATGCCAATGACCGCTGCAGCCAGTCCGGGAAACACTGTACCCGAATGATCCGACAGGCCTACGGCACAACTAAACCGCTGCCGCAACTCCTCAATTACGTTGAGACCGACGCTTTCCGGCGGTGACGGATACTGCGTAGTACACTGAAAAACGCAGCAAGGCGCATCATTCGCCCTGGCAACAGTGAGGGCTGTCTCAATCTCGGTGAAGTCGCTCATGCCCGTGGAGATCAGCACCGGCTGGCCGGTCTTGGCCATTGCCGACACCATCTCGGTATTGGTGGTTTCGCCCGAAGCCACCTTCCAGCCCGCAACACCTATGTCTTTCAACAAGTCCACCGCTTCCAGAGAGAATGCGGACGATAAGAAAAGCAGCCCCACTTCATCAGCGTGAGTTTTCAAGCTGGCCCACTGCTCGCGTGTGAACTCCATGCGCCGCCAGTAATCATACCGGGTCTCATCCTGATCGGAAAATCGCACCCGCCACGGCTCATGTGGCGTCGACTCCGCGGCCGCAATGTGGGTCTGGAACTTGATTGCATCAGCGCCCGCCTCGGCGGCCGCATCAATAAAGGCATGCGCCGTGCCGAGTGATCCGTCATGCGCCTGTGCCACTTCGGCGATGATCGTACACGGCGCCCCCACTTCGGGTCTTTCCAGCCAAGTTTGCGGCTTCTCGCTCACGGGATTGATCTGCCCTGGGGCTCGTTAACAAATCGGGTTGTCTGCTTGCGCCTTTTCTAGGGCATGCGCTGGCGCGGTGTCAGCATTTTTCTTTGCGGAGCTCTATCGTGTCCACACAGGCCTTGCGAGATCCTCACCGGTGTTGCAATCGAACATTAAGCCACAAATGTCGACTGGTCCTAGATCAGCGCTTTCCTGAAAAGATCGTACACTCCCGGATCATTCGGCAGAGGTAGCTCCAGCAGACGTTCGTCATCATCCAGCAAGACAAACTGCATGTCCCGACCGGAGCACAGTTTGTCTACGAAGTCTGCTGCGTCTTCAGCAGAGGTGCTTGAAATGACCAATGTGCCGTCATCTGAATTTTCGATCATCACCAACATCTTCTTCTGATCACCCTTGGGTGTATCTGACAACAGCATTTGCCCGTCCAAATAGCCATCGTCCCAATCCAACAGTGGACTGGGTTTCAACATCAGCCTGAAACTCGGCTCCAGCAAACCGGTAAATCGAGAGGGTTTGGAATCGATGTCCATCTGTAATGTGTGCGCTGACCAATCTCCCGACAGCCCGAAATAGGTGAAGCGTTTCGTGACGGTCCCTTCACGCAAAGACCAGACACTACGCGCTACCTTTGGCGTGGGCATTTCTATTGCTCCCGGTCTTCTCCTAGTGTCGCATACGGCGCGGAACAAGAGTGTCCTAGAAGGGTTGAGGTATCAAACTGTTTCACTCTTAATGATGGCATGACAGGCCAATGCACTCAACAGATAGCCCCACTTAACTTTGATCGCTAACGACGAACAATTATAATTCACTTCCATACAAACAAGATAAATCTGTAAATTAAAAATAAATATTGTTTAACGTAGCATAGCATTAAAAATTCAAATAATATATATTATTTATGTATAATAGTTCATATTAAAAATTTTTTATAATATTTTGAAAAATTACACCTTTATAACTATATTTATAT
>JAEKFU010000283.1 GCA_016522385.1 Pseudomonadota bacterium | reverse complement strand
CGCTTGTATTCAGCTATCTTGTCAAGAATCGTCGCCATTCAAGCCTCTTTGGCATTTGATATGGCAACGAGCGTATCGAGCGCCGTTTGTGCCGCACCGCTATCGATGGCCTTTGCCGCTTGTTCGGTTCCAGCCTTGATGTTGGTGGTCTTGCCGGCAACCACCAAAGCTGCTCCAGCCGTCATGACAGCTGCATCGCGAAATGCGTTCCTGGCGCCTTTAAGAACTTCACGCAACGCCTCGGCATTGAACTCGGCATCGCCACCCTTGAGATCCGCAAGCTTCGAACGCTTCAGACCAACCTCCTCAGGTGTAAGTTCGAAGGTCGAAACACGACCTTCATCGAGCTCCGCGACCCAGGTCGTTCCAGTCGGTGTAATCTCGTCCAACCCGCCTTCACCATGTGCGACCCAGACTCGTTCCGAGCCGAGGTTCTTCAGCACATGCGCGAGCGGCTCGACCCAGTCCTTGGAAAACACACCGATGACCTGCCGTTTGACGCCGGCCGGATTGGACAGCGGTCCGAGCAGGTTGAAGATGGTTCTCGTGCCCAGCTCAACGCGGCTTGGACCGACATGGCGCATGGCTGCGTGATGCGCCGGCGCAAACATGAAACCGACGCCTGCCTCGCGAACACAGCGCGCGATCTGCGCTGGTGAAGCTTCGATATTGACACCGAGCGCCGCCAGAGCATCTGCTGCGCCGGACTTCGACGACAAGGCGCGGTTGCCGTGCTTGGCGATCTTGAGCCCCGCGCCAGCAGCAACAATCGCCGCACATGTTGAAACATTATAGGTACCCGAGGCATCACCGCCGGTACCCACGATATCCAGCGCATCCGGCGGCGCGTCGACCGGCGTCATCTTCTCGCGCATCGTCATTACAGCGCCGGTGATCTCATCGACGCTCTCACCGCGCACCCTGAGCGCCATCAGCAACCCGCCGATCTGGGTCGGTGTGGCTTCGCCCGACATCATGATGTCAAAAGCCATCTTGGCATCCTCGCGGCTCAATGTCTGGCCGCTGGCTGCCGTGGCTATAATGGGTTTGAGATCGGACATGTTGGACCCTACAGGACACCGGAAAGGCTCAAGAAGTTCCGCAATAGCGTGTGTCCATGCTCCGATGCAATGCTTTCTGGATGAAACTGCACGCCGTGGATCGGCAATTGCACGTGTTGCAGGCCCATTACAACGCCGTCATCGGTCTCGGCACTCACCTCCAGGCAGTCCGGTATGCTGTCAGGTTCGATAGTGAGCGAATGGTACCTAGTGGCGTCAAACTGGTCCGGAATGCCGGAAAACACGCCAGTGCCCCGGTGTTTAATCTTTGACAATTTGCCATGCATCAGCTTGGGCGCGTGCACCACCTTGCCGCCGAAAGCCTGGCCGATAGCCTGATGCCCGAGACAGACACCCAATATAGCGACCTGACCAGCCGCTTTTTCCACTAGCTCCAGACAGATGCCGGCTTCATTTGGGGTGCAGGGGCCTGGCGATAGCACGATGGCCTGCGGCTTGGCAGACAGTACTTGTCCAACGCTGATCTTATCGTTGCGGTGCACCACTGTCTGGGCACCCAGCTCGCCGAGATAGTGCACCAGGTTCCAGGTAAAACTGTCATAGTTGTCGATGAGAACGATCATTGTCCGCGCGTGGCCTGACCGGCAAACCGGGCCGCCTCTTCAGCCGCCCGGAAGAGCGCCTTGGCCTTGTTGATACATTCCTCATGCTCGTTCTGCGGCACGCTGTCGGCAACGATGCCGGCACCAGCCTGGACATACATTTTGCCGTCCTTGACGAGTGCCGTGCGCAAAACTATGCAGGTATCCATATCACCGTTGGCAGAAAAATAACCGACACAGCCGGCATAGGGCCCGCGTTTTTCCTTCTCCAGTTCATCGATGATTTCCATCGCTCGGACCTTAGGGGCACCTGAGACAGTGCCGGCCGGAAACCCTGCCACTAAGGCATCGATTGCATCGTGCTTCTTGTCTAGTACGCCCTCGACATTGGAGACGATGTGCATCACCTGGCTGTAGAACTCAAGAATGAACTGATCTGTCACGGTCACGCTGCCGATTTCGGCGACCCGCCCAACATCATTGCGCCCCAGATCCAGCAACATCAGGTGCTCGGCGCGTTCTTTGGGGTCAGCCAGCAGTTCCGCTGCCAGCGCCCGATCCTCGCCAGGCGTTTCGCCGCGCCGTCTGGTGCCGGCAATTGGTCGTATCGAGACTTTCCCGTCACGAACCCGCACAAGGATTTCAGGGCTTGAGCCGATTACAGAAAATCCGCCGAAATCGAGAAAATACAGGAACGGTGATGGATTGACCCGCCGAAGCGCCCGGTACAATGAAAAGCTCGGTAGCGAAAAGTCTGTCTCGAAGCGTTGCGACAGCACCGCCTGAAATATGTCTCCCGCAGTGATGTACTCCTTCACACGGTTGACCATGTCCTTGTACTCCCGCGGCGTCGTGTTCGAACGTGTTTGACCGATGTTGATCGTGTCCCACTCTTCCACGGCTCGCGGGTCAAGCGGTTGCTCGATTGCGTCAATGACATCATTGAGCCTGTCCAGCGCCCGCGTGTGTGCCGCTTTGGCACTAACATCCGGTTGCGGGTAGACCGGCGTGATGACGGTCACCTCATCTTTGACGGAATCAAAGATTGCCATCACCGTCGGTCGGATCATCAGTGAATCGGGAACAACCAACGCATCGGGTTTGGCTGGCGGCAGGTCCTCCATCTGGCGCACCATGTCGTAGCCCATATATCCGAACAGGCCGGCCGACATCAGCGGCAAGCTGTCGGGCAGATCGATCCTTGTTTCCGCCAGCAGATTGCGCAGCGACTGCAGGGGGACTACGTCGTCGTCAACAAACGGGCCGTCCGGATCAAGCAGCGCGTTGCGATTGATTGACGCCCGATTTCCCTGAACTTTCCAGATGAGATCCGGCTTCATACCGATCATCGAGTAACGGCCGCGCACCGCGCCTCCTTCGACACTTTCGAGCAGGAAGCTGAACTGCACATTGCGCGCCAGTTTCAGCATAGCCGCGACAGGCGTTTCGAGATCGGCAACCAGGTGCGTAAACACCACCTGGGGACGGCCTGTCTCATAGACCTGGGCAAACGTCTCAATTGTCGGCGCGATGACCATGGGTGAATTACACTTGAGTAGAAAAAGATCCGTTATGGCCGCTGGCGCGGTAAGCCTGATCAGTATCCCCGTTGATAAGCTGAACTGCCGGCATTCGAAAGGACGTTCTCATCGATCTGGACGCCCACTCTGCGTTGCAGATCGGCAAGGTACTGTGCATAAAGATCGTTAGTAAGCGATGTCGACAGTTCTTGTTCAAGCGATTTTGCCTCGCCCGAACCGGCGTTGTACGGCGGTGCGAGAACCGGTGAAGACTGCATGATTTTGGCGCCTTTGCCATCACCGGTGGCAGCGACAGCGAAACCATCCTCACGGACAGAAAACAAGGCCTGTACGGCGGCACTGTCGAAAGCTTCACTAGCTTCGTTCCGCTTGACACCTTGCTGTTTGACAAGCTCGGCATTGCTCTCAGACGCCAGTTTGCTAAGCGGTTCGCCGGCCTCAGCACGTTTCTTGAGCTCTTCGGCTTTTTTCAGCACGGCCTCTCGCAACTGGCGGGCCTTCCAGGCCTTCACAGCGTCTTCGCGTGCCTGATCGAGTGGCTTGATGCTGGTTGGCTGGACGTCGCGTACCTCGAACCATATATATCCGTCGCCCCGGGTCGCGACCGGATCGTTCTCAATACCGACATCGCTCTCAAAGGCCGCCCTGACAATGCTTGAGGCGTCGCTCAGCCCCGTCACGGCCGTACCGTCCGCTGTATGGCCAGAGCTATCGACGGGTGGGATTTCAACAACGCTTAGCGACAGCTCCTTGGCAATTTCATCCATCGACTGCCCGCCGGCCCGAGATTCTTCGACTTTCTCATAGACCGCCAAGACCTCGTCCCTTGCCTGGTCAAGCCGCAGTCTTTGCTTGATCTCACTGCTCGCCTCGGCCAGCGACTGCTGGCTGCCGGGTTCGATTTCGACCACTCTCAACAAAACCGTGGCCAACCTGCCTTGAACCGGCTGGCTCACGTTACCTTTGGTCAGTGCAAACGCTGCTTTGGCCAGGGAGGGATCGGGCAGGTTCTCACGAGTGAACGTGCCCAGTTTGACGTCAGTTTCGCTGAGGCCTTTTTCCTTTGCAACATCGAGGAAGGAGGACCCGGCGTCTATTCTGGCTCTGGCGGCTTCGGCGTCACCGACACTATCGAATGCGATCTGTTCAAGGGTGCGCTTTTCCGGTGTTCCAAATTCCGATTTACGTTCCTCGTAGAATTGCTTCACGTCCTCATCACTGACGGATACGCGGTCGGTCAGGCTTTCCGGCGTCACCTCTAAAGCCGCGATTACACGGCGTTCCGGCACCTCGAACAGCCGCTGATTGGCGTCATAGAAATTCTTCAGATCGCTGTCACTCGGCTGACCAATCGAGGCCTCATCCATTCTCACTGTGAAATATCTCACATCCCGTTGTTCATTTCTGAAGCGATAGGCCAGCTCCGCAACGCTGTCCGGCACTGTCGCGCCGCGCTCAATCGTATTGGCGATCGCAGCCCGGATCATGCCCTGCCGCTCAGCGGCAACGAACATCTGTTCGGTCAATCCGTTGGATTGCAGCAAACGCCTGAACTGATCAGCATTGAATTTACCGTCACTGGTCTGGAATTGTTTGGCGTTGGCAATGCGTTGGGCGACACTGGCATCGGATATCTGCAAATTGAGCTCATCGCCCTGCGCTTCTAGCGCTGCGTCTCTCAGCAGCTGGGCCAGCACCTGTCGATCAACGCCAAGCTGCCGCCCCTGATCAGCTGTGAGCGTCTGGCCGAGTTGCTCTGACAGCAGTCGCAACTGCCGGTCGAACATGCGGCGGAACTCCTCCACTCTGACCTGCCGCGTGCCGACTTCGGCTATCGTGTCGGGAGGTCTGGTTGAAAAGACATCCGATATGCCCCAAACCGCAAAACTTGCGGCCAAAATGCCGATAAAGAATTTGGCGGTCCAATTGCCCGTCTTGCTGCGCGCTGCATCAAGCATATTGAATTTTTTCCTGAGATCAGAGGCCGGTCAGTGACGATACCAGCGAAACGCGGCGCATAATAGAAAGCTGCACGCCGCACTGCAAGGGTTACCGGTTGCCGGCAGACTTGAGATGCCCCATGGTCTTCGCAAACCGATCAAGCTCTGGTAACAGGATTATTGCCTTAGGGGATCGTTGCGGGGAAATCAAATGGCTGCAGGAATTCCGCGCCCGCTGGTGGCGGGCAACTGGAAGATGAACGGAACCGCTGCTTCTATCAGGGAAGTACGTTTGCTCACCGGCATGCTGAAGGGTGTGCGGTTGAAATGCGACGTGATGGTGTGCCCACCAGCGACACTCATGTCGCGGATTGCAGGTCTCACCAAATCAACCCGCGTCAAGCTCGGCGGACAGGACTGTCATGCCGAGTTGGATGGTGCACATACCGGTGACATTGCCGCCGAGATGCTCGCCGATGCTGGTGCCGACGCCGTAATCGTCGGTCATTCCGAGCGCCGCGCCGATCATGATGAAAGCGATGCGATGGTTGCTGAGAAGGCTGCCGCAGCTCACCGCGCCGATCTCACTGCAATTATTTGCATCGGTGAAACGCTGAAGGAACGCAAGGCCAGTCAGACCCTGCGCCGGGTTGGCGCACAACTCAAGAAATCCCTGCCGCCATCGGCCACGTCCACCAATACGGTAATTGCCTATGAACCGGTTTGGGCAATCGGCACCGGTCTTACGCCCACGGCCGATGAGGTTTTGGCGGTGCACCGGCACATTCGCAAGGGGTTGGAGAAAGCGATCGGTGTCAACAACGGTCCACATGTGCGGATCCTTTATGGC
>JAEKFU010000228.1 GCA_016522385.1 Pseudomonadota bacterium | reverse complement strand
GCATCGCGCCGGCCAATGCCCTTGAGATCCGCAAGGTGACGTCGTCCGGTGGCATCACTGCCTGGTTGTCGGAAGATCATACCATCCCTCTCATTGCGATGCGGTTCTCGTTCAAAGGTGGCAGCGCCGCCGATCCTTACAACCGGTCGGGGTTGGCCTACTTCTTGTCCGGCATGATGGATGAAGGTGCCGGCGATCTTGAATCGGCTGCCTTTCAAAAACGCGTCGATGAATTGAATATGCGCATGTCGTTCAGTGCCGAACGGGACTCCTTTTCCGGTTCGCTCCAGACCTTGACGGTAAACCGCGATGCCTCTTTCGGCATGCTCAAGCTTGCCCTCACTGCACCGCGGTTCGATCAGCAGCCTATCGACAGGGTGCGCGGTCAGATCCTGCTGTCGATCAGGACAGAAAATGAAGACCCAGAATCGATTGTCGGCAACCGTTGGATGAAAACGATGTTTGGCGAGCACCCTTATGCGCGTCGGGTAAAGGGTACCGAACAAGGCCTCAAAGCAGTCACCGCCGATGACCTTAGAGCATTGGCCAAGCGGCTTTTCGCACGCGATGCGCTGCTGATTAGCGTCGTCGGCGACATTGATGAGGACACCCTAAAGCGCCTGCTTGATGAGACATTCGGCTCATTGCCCGCCAAATCGGGTATGCCGAAAATTCCGACACCAGATATCACTACTGAGCCGCGCATACAGATTGTCGAGCGTGACATTCCGCAAAGTGTGATTCGGTTCGGGCATATTGGTATCAAACGTGATGATCCCGATTTCATGAGCGCCTATGTCATGAACCACATTCTCGGTGGTGGCAGCTTTGGTTCGCGGCTCATGGAGGAGGTTCGCGAGAAGCGCGGCCTGAGCTACAGCGTCTACTCGACATTCTATCCGCTTGATCAGGGTGGTGTGTTTTTCGGTGGCGCCGCAACCGTCAACGAACGTGTACCCGAAACCATCGAAGTGATCCGCAACGTCATGCAGACAATGGCTGAAACCGGGCCGACCGCTGAAGAACTTGCAGAAGCAAAAACTTACCTCACGGGGTCCTACGCGCTGCGATTTGACAACAGCCGCAAGATCGCCGGTCAGCTGCTCGGCATTCAGCGGGAAAAACTCGGCATCGATTATATTGTCAAGCGCAATGACTTGGTTAATGCCGTAACCCTGGATGACCTCAAACGTGTTGCGCGGCGGATCCTTGACTCTGACGGCCTAATCATCACTGTTGTTGGCAAACCGAAAGGATTGCAAGCCAGCGACAAAAAGAGCTGAGACGGCAATAACCAAACCTACGAAT
This sequence comes from Pseudomonadota bacterium, assembly GCA_016522385.1. Lineage (GTDB taxonomy): Bacteria > Pseudomonadota > Alphaproteobacteria > Rhizobiales > Aestuariivirgaceae > JABDJG01. The sequence goes on along the minus strand of JAEKFU010000228.1, from coordinate 7,042 downwards.
CGGCTAGAATTCCGGCCGGATGACCTATCAACACGACATATCACGCTGCATGGTAGCTGCGATTGGTGCCGGAGGGCTCAAGGATGACGAGCTAGACGCCTGGCTGAAAAAGGCTGATGCAGCACTGACACAAATTCGCAAGTGGCACACCGATGACAACTTGCCGTTGCTGCGACTACCAGGCCGACGTGACGATCTTGCCGCCTGTGCGGAGGCTTGCGAGCTTCTAACCCGTGGCGCCAGTGATATTGTCCTGTTTGGCACGGGCGGCTCTAGTCTCGGTGGTCAGGCATTGGCCCAATTGGCTGGATATCGTGTCCCCGGCCCGCGACCTCGATCCGGCGCGTTGAGCCAACTGAAGGTGCATTTCTTCGACAACCTTGATGCTGGCACAATGGACTTGGCGTTGCGCCGCTTTGACCCCAAGACAACCCGTTTCGTCGCCATCTCCAAATCGGGCGGCACGCCGGAAACCATTGTACAAACCGTAGCTGTCATTGAAGCGCTCAAGCAGGCCGGTCTTGACTGGAATCTGCGCCAGCACCTGGTCATCCTGACCGCTCCGGGCGACGCGCAAAGCAATGCCATGCGACGTTTGGCCGAACTCCACGATTTGGTGGTGTTGGACCATGATCCGGATATCGGCGGGCGATTTTCCGTTCTGTCAAATGTTGGTGCGTTACCGGCGATGATCGTCGGCCTGGACGCCAGAGCCTTCCGGGCCGGTGCCGGCGACGTCCTGCAGCCGATTGTTGACGGCGCCGCCGCCGTCCAGGCTGCCCCAGCAGTGGGCGCAGCGACCGTTCACGCTCTGATCGAGAATCGCGGCATCAGGGCGTCGATCATGATGCCCTATTGCGATCGCCTTCGGCTATTCTCTGCATGGTACCAGCAATTGTGGGCGGAAAGCCTCGGCAAGCAGGGCAAGGGTACTCAGCCTGTCGCGGCGGCCGGTCCGGTCGATCAGCACTCGCAGATGCAATTGTTTCTCGATGGTCCGCCCGACAAACTGCTCAACATCATCATGTTGCAGACCGCCGGCAGCGGTCCACAAATACCCGAGAGCTACCGATCGGACCCGTTAATAGGCTATCTCGCCGGCCGCACCATCGGCGATCTGACCGACTGCCAGCAACGCGCTACTGCTGAAACCTATGCCGGCAATGGTCGCCCGGTACGCACGCTCACGATCGATCGTCTGGACGAGCGTACCATGGGTGGCTTGTTGATGCACTTCATGCTCGAGACCATCATCGTCGGACTGATGATGAACATCGATCCATTCGATCAGCCGGCTGTGGAACAATCCAAAATTCTCACGCGCGAATATCTGGCGACGATGTAGACTGAAGACCCGCTAACGGACCTTTGCACATGCGAATCAGGCGCTTATCTGAAGGCACGGTGAACCGGATCGCCGCAGGCGAAGTGATCGAGCGGCCGGCCAGCGTCGTCAAGGAACTGGTGGAGAACGCTGTCGATGCCGGCGCCAAGTCGATCGATGTCACCGTTCTGGCTGGCGGCCGCAGCCTAATCCAGGTCGTGGACGATGGTCATGGCATGACCGCTGACGATTTGCGAATCGCCGTGGAGCGTCACGCCACATCCAAATTGACTGATGATGACCTGGTGCGCATCGATACGCTGGGCTTTCGCGGTGAGGCGCTGCCATCGATCGGTGCGATCAGCCGCCTGACCATCACATCGCGCTGGCAGGGCGATGATGAGGCCCACGAGATTCGCATCGAAGGTGGTCGGCAATCACACGTCCGCCCGGCAGCACGTGTCACGGGCACATCGATAGACGTCCGCGATCTGTTTCATGCAGTGCCGGCGCGTTTGAAATTCCTAAAGTCGGAACGGGCCGAGATGATCGAGGTTGCCAGCATCATGCGCCGCCTCTCAATGGCGTATCCTGCAATTGCTTTTACACTGACCGGCGACGGACGCCGTATCCTCGATCTGCCGATCAACTCGGCTCAGGGTCGACTGGCCGATGTCATGGGCAAGGAGTTCATGGACAATGCCGTCCCGGTCGATCACCGGCGTGACACCATCCGCCTTGAAGGTCATGCCGGCCTGCCGACCTTCTCGCGCGGACAGACCAACATGCAGTTCGTCTTCGTCAACGGCCGTCCGGTCCGCGACAAGCAGCTGACCGGTGCCATCCGTGGTGCCTATGCCGACTTCTTGATGCGTGGCCGGCATCCGGCTGCGGCGCTCTTTCTCACCTGTCCGCCCGATGGGGTCGACGTCAATGTGCACCCGACCAAAGCCGAAGTGCGCTTCCGCAACGCCCAGCATGTTCGCGGCCTCGTCGTCAGCGGTCTGCGGGCGGCGCTAGCCGTTGCCGGGCATCGTGCATCATCGACGGTTGGCCGAGACACGGTGGATGCCTTCCGTCGGCACAGACCCATGCGTCCGGTATTTGCCGAGCGTGCCGCCGGTTATGCCATGCAGGCGCCCACACCGTCAGGCTTCGCCGAACCAGCTGCGGAGTTCGCCGGCGGTGATGGCATTTCAGCAGATGTCCAAACGACGGACGAGACGGCAACCACAGAAGACCACTTCGACAAACCTTTAGGCGCGGCCCGGACCCAGTTTCACGAAAACTACATTTTGGCCCAGACCCGAGATGGCATTGTCATTGTCGACCAGCACGCTGCCCATGAACGGCTCGTCTATGAGCGCATGAAAGAAGCACGCGCTCGTGACAGCATAGCCACCCAACCCTTGCTTGTGCCCGAGGTGATCGAGCTCGATCCGGTCTCAGTCGAGCGGCTTGCTGCAGCGGCGGAGGACCTCGCCACCTCCGGATTGGTGCTCGAGGCATTTGGCCCGGCATCGATCGTTGTGCGCGAAGTGCCGGCACTGATCGCCGGCATCGAGATCGCCGACCTCGTCAAGAATCTGGCCGATGAATTGGAGTCGGTTGGGCAGGCAACCAGCCTTGATGAACGCATGGATCACGTGCTTGCCACCATGGCCTGTTATGGTTCGGTGCGCTCCGGGCGCCGGCTCAAACCGGATGAGATGAACCAGCTGCTGCGCGACATGGAAGCCACCCCTCATTCCGGTCAATGTAACCATGGCCGCCCAACCTATGTGGAACTAAAACTGTCCGACATCGAGCGCCTGTTTGGTCGAAAGTAGGTTCAAAATCGTTGATTCAGTTACACATCATCAGAAAACAAGCGATTGAATCTAAAAGATTTTACGCCGTTATGGCAATCGCCCCTTGCCAGGTGCAAAATCGGTTCAGATTGAATCAATCCGAATCGTGAATCGACCGCTAGACTATTACTGGTGATCAGGCCTATTGTTTTCGATTGGTCTAATCAAAAACCCTGCTCCAGACATCAGCACGCAAGTTCTGGAACTCACACTAAGGCCAAAATCTACTGGCGGCCTTGCCAAGGCCAATGATCGCCAGACCTGCAGCCAGGCCCCAGAAGGCCGAGCCAATGCCGAACAAGCTCAGTCCAGAAGCGGTCACGACAAAGGTGACCACGGCCGGCATAAGCGGTTCTGGTTCCTTCATCGCCGCAGCAAGCGCACTGGTTAGCGGGCCGAGCAATGCCAAGCCGGCGACCGTCGTAATAAAGGCTTTCGGCATAGCCAGCATGATGGCCACAAGCGCTGCCCCGAAGATCGCCAGCAGGAGATAGAACGCACCATAAAAGACGCTTGCAGGCCAACGCTTGGCCGGATCGGGATGCGTGTCAGGTCCAGTGCAAATTGCCGCCGTAATTGCCGCCAGGTTTGAAGTGTGGGCACCTAACGGTGCGGTGATGAGCGAGGCAATGCCGGTCACAAGGAGCGACGAACGCACAGGCGGCTCATACCCCGGCTGCGCGCAACACAGCGAAGCCCGGCAGGTTCTGTGAAGCCATCGTGACGAGGTAGAGTGGCAGGGCAAGGCCGATCAACACAGCGGCATCGAAGCGCGGCACTATCAGTTCAAATTGCGACAGACCGAGTGGGCCGTCGATTTCGCTGTTGAGCCCGAGCGCAAAGGTGATGGCAATGCCCCCGCCAAATACCCCGAGCACCGCCACTGTTGCATCGAGCAGCCGGACCAGGAAAAACAGCACCAGCAATGGCACGACCAGCAACGGCAGGTCTTTGAGATGGTCGAACACCGCAACCACAAATTGGATTAACACGCCCGCCAGCATTGCCGATGCGATGGGTGCCGGAATGCGCGCAATTAATTCGCCGAGCGGTTTAAAAAGGGCGGTGAAGAGGATCAGCGCGGCGACAAGAAGAAATGCCCCGATGGCGGCTTCGATACCGACACCCGTTGTCGAAGCGATCAATGCAGCACCCGGGGTCGACCATGCAGTGATGATCGGAATCCGGTGCATCCAGCCGAGCAAGGCACTGGTGCCGGCCATCGAGAGACATAGCGCGGCAATCCATGATGACGTTTGCCCACCAGTCGCCCCAACCGCCTGTGCCGCCGCCAGAACGATCGCGACCGATCCGCCGAAGCCCACCAGGACGGCCGTCAGGGCGGTCGACGCTACGGAGAGCTTAACCGACATGTATCCAATGCCCTCAAGATGATTACCTGCGTGTCCCCGTAGATACGCGTGTCCAGCACGTCCAGGCCAGTTGGCGCATCAACCTCGACTCGAGTGCTTTCCTCCAACACAATGACCGCACCGGGGTTGAGCCAGTCGCCCTCAATCAATGTCGTCAACGCTTTGATGGCGAGGTCCTTTCCGTAGGGTGGATCGATGAACACCAGGTCGAACGGGGGTTGCGGTGCACACTGCCCAAGTTGGCTGGCATCGCGGCGCCAGATCTTGCAGCGTCCGATTTCACCAAGCACATCGGCATTTCGCCGGATGATGCCGCGCGCCTCGGCACTGTCGTCAACAAACTGCGCAAAACGCGCACCCCGAGAGAGGGCTTCCAGACCCAGCGCGCCGGTGCCGGCAAAAAGATCGAGCACGCGCGCATCTTTAAGTGCGAACCGTTCGATGCCATGTGCAAGGATATTGAAGATCGCCTCACGAACCCGGTCGCTGGTTGGCCGGGTTCGCCGGTTGCCTGGTGCAAAAATTTGTGCGCCCTTATGTATGCCGCCGACGATCCGCACGAGGCGCCTTTTTTGGTTTAGCAGACTGCCCGGCCATACCTCGGCCCAGCTGGTCGGCCAGAACGCTCGGTGCGATTTCTTCTACCTCGCCCCGTTTCAGCTCGCCAAGCTGAAATGGACCAAAGGAAGTGCGGATCAGCCGATTGACCTGAAGCCCCAGATGTTCGCAGACCCGTTTTATCTCGCGGTTCTTGCCTTCTCGCAGGGCAAAGGTCAGCCAGCAATTGCTTCCCTGAACTTTCTCCAGCGATGCGGTGATCGGCCCGTAGTGGATGCCGTCGACCGTGACGCCGTCTTTAAGACCGGCAAGCGCTTCCGGTGCAACCGTACCATGCGCCCGCACCCGGTAGCGCCGTACCCAGCCGGTCGCCGGCAGCTCCAAGAGGCGCGCAAGCTCGCCGTCATTGGTCAATAGCAACAGGCCCTCGGTATTGAGATCAAGCCGGCCGACCGACACCACCCGCGGTAATTGCTCCTTAAGCGCGTCGAATACGGTCTCGCGGCCCTTTTCATCCCGGTGGCTGACCACTAGCCCGGACGGTTTGTGGTAACGCCACAGCCGCTGGTCTTGCTTCTCGGGCAATGGCTTACCGTCCACCTCTACGCGGTCTTGCGGGCCGACCATGAGCGCCGGTGTCGTCAATACAATGCCGTTGACCTCGACTCTTCCTTCTTCAATCCAGCGCTCTGCATCACGCCGCGAGCACAGGCCGGCACGCGCCATCACCTTGGCGATGCGCTCGCCCCTGGCGGCGGGGCCTTGTGTTGATGAGTCGGCCATAACCTGAGATAGACCGATTTGTGCGCCCAGCAAAGCCCTTACACACACCGCCCGGCATCGACCGGAAAAGCTGAACCGGTTATTGCCCCGGACTCTATGTCCGATGCCATAAAGACCGCCGCCTCGCCGACATCGCGCGGCGTAATCAATCTGCCCATCGGCAAGGCTTCGCGAAACTGTGCCTTACCGGCCTCGTTCACAGCGCCGCCCATGAATTCGGCGATCATCGGCGTGTCGCCGACCGCTGGACACAGCGCATTAACACGAATGCCCTCGTCCGCCAATTCAAGCGCCAATCCCTTGGCAAAAGCCACCACGGCGCCTTTGGCGGCGGCATAAGCCAACAATCTCGGGCGCGGCGTCAGCGCAATCCCTGAGGCTGTGATGACAATGTTACCCCCGCCCCGCTCGCGGAACTGAGCGACAGCCTCTTTGCAGCAAAACACCACGCCCTTGACATTTGTGTCGAACTGGCGCGTCAGCTCGCTTTCGTCCAGTTCCGCGATTGGGCAGGGACGCTGACCGATACCTGCATTCGCCACCATCGTGTCAAGCCTGCCAAAGGAATCAACGCATGCTGCAACGGCCTGGCGGACACTGTCGGCCTTGGAGACATCCGTCTGCACAAAGCTAGCTGAATGTCCTGCGTGTTGCAGCGCCTCGGCCTTGTGGCGTCCGGCAGGCTCATTGATATCGGCGATCATCACCTTTGCACCTTCACGAACGAAGCAGTCCGCAATGCCCGCACCAAATCCCGATGCACCGCCAGTCACCAGCGCGATCCTGTCAAATAATCGCCCCTTCATTGCTTTTAATCCCCTGAGTTTCGTATCATTTGGCCCGTGCGTGTACCAAACTAGCGTAAGCCCGTCCGATCAAGCTGAAAAACTTTTCTAATGTGGGAGACCGGACTGTGCTCCTTGAATCGAATCAGAAGATCGGCTGCCCGATATTTGCCTCCCATCTTAAACGTTCGATGACTGGTGCGAGCTATGACGCAAACTGGATGTTTGGCTTGTGGAACGTCGGCCGCCCCTTTCTCGTGCGCTATGACTTTGCTGGCGTCGCGAAAGCCGTCTGGCGTGACGATGCGGCCGGGCGCGAGAACGATCTCTGGCGCTACCGAGAATTGTTTTCGGTGCGCCAGACAGAAA
>JAEKFU010000106.1 GCA_016522385.1 Pseudomonadota bacterium | reverse complement strand
CTGAACAATTCTAGCGAGTTGCTTGCAGCACTACCGGTATGGCCGCAAGGACACAGGAGTCTGCTCTTGCAGCAATTCGCTCACGGCCGTCGTCACAACCTTTATTTTGCCGCCCGCCATGGTCGCATCATTGCGGCATGTGAGTCTCGCATCGTCCGGACCAATCATCCTGATGGCACAGGGCTTGCCGTCGAAGGCCATACCGTCACCGTTTCATCGGAACTTCTGGGCGATACCGAAAAACTGGTCACCGCGACACATTATACGGGCATCGGGCTCACTCAATTTATTCTCGAGCCTGGAACAGGCAGGAGATGTTTCCTGGAACTGAACCCCCGTGTTTCCGGAAGCCATGCTGTGCCCGAACATGCAGGTGTACCGTTGAGCGAACTGGCCATCGATCTTGCAGCAAATAAAACCACCGGCTGCAAATTGCTTGAAGCGGCATCAAATGATCGGATTCTCGGTAAAAGCCCCCTGCGATACGTCTGGACCAGTGGTGATCTTTACGGTGCGAAGATGGCGTTCATAAATCGTGATATCGGTTTGCCGGGGCTGGCCGGCTGGTTGTCGCAACTGATGGCAAGCGTTGCACGCGCCGATGCCCACATGATTTGGTCATGGCGTGATCCTATGCCGGCCATTGTGGCTGCACTTGGCGTTCTGCCGCGAATGACGCGATTGCGAGAATGGTCGCGAAAGCTCATTAACCTTGATTGTATAGTCTCCCGCCAGGGCTGAAGTTCGGCACAGTTGTTGCGAACCGGTTTGACGTTCCCTGATTGCCGCGCCAAACCAGACAAAAGGCACGCCAGATGCTCAAAAATTTCGCATCCATTGCACCGCATTCAACGCCATGTAGGAGCACCACCAACTCTTCCGCGGCCCCAGCACAAGACATCGAGCTTGAATGGCTCAACCCTGCAGCATGGGATGAGCTGGCGGCAGGATTTGAAGATGTTCGCCAGGAGCACATAAACGCCTTTGCGACAGCAAAATGGGGCATGGGGCGGCTTGAACGCGTCTCGATGCGGCGTAACGGCGAGGTTATCGGCGGCGCCATCGTCATCACGGTGCTCGTTCCGCAAACCAACCGCGGTATTGCAATCGTCAAGTGGGGACCGCTATGGCGTCGGCAGCATCAGCAGCCCGATTTTGACAATCTTAAGTTGTCGATAATCGCGCTTGAACAGGAATATGTGGAACGGCGCGGCCTGTTTCTTTCAATACTGCCGCAGGTTGATCCCGACTATTCGCAGGCGATCGTCGAAGAACTGAAAGGACTTGGATTTAGCGCCGGATCACGGCTTCCAAGCCCAGAGCGCTACTTCATCAACACATCGATTAGCCCGGATGATCTGCTGAGCAGCCTCGATCAGAAATGGCGCTACAACCTGAAAAAATCCCGCAAGGCCGATCTTACCATTGACTGGGCAGTCGGCAACGAGGGACTGGCGAACTTCATGCACTTGTACGAGCAGATGCTCGACCGCAAGAATTTTCACGATACATCAGCGATCGCGACGCTTGGGAATCTCGTGCACTGCGACGTCAAAGCATTGCGACCGAAAATCGTCATGGCGTACCATCAGGACACGCCGACCGCCGGCGCGGTTATCGACATTTCGGGCGACTGTGCCGTCTACCTGTATGGCGCAACCGATGATCGGGCTCTGCAGCTCAGGGCGGGATATGCTCTGCATTGGTGGATTGCCGAATGGCTGTGCCAACAGCCGCAGATCAGATGTTACGACATGGGCGGCAGCGACGGTGATCGAGGGCTGCATCAGTTCAAGAAGGGCTTTGTCGGCAAACAGGGCGTTATTCTCGATACACCTGAGTCACGGGACACTTGCGCAAGCATCTTTGGCTCTGCGGTCGGCAAGTCGATATTCGCCGCTCGCGACTTCACAGGCTACATTTCCCGTCAGATACACCGCACGAAATCTGGCTTCGGCGGATAATGTCTAAAGGACTTGTTCAGATCTTAAAAAAATCATCCACGTTGATGATTGCCCGGATCATCGGCGGTGGCATGGCCTTTGCCGTGAATATCATGATCGCCCGCTGGTTCGGCGCAGATGCATTGGGCGAATTCGCGCTTTGCATGGCTGTCGCCAGCTTGATCGCAGTGTTGTTGCCGGCAGGCATGCAGGCCGTTGCTGTCATGTTTGTGTCGCAATATAAGGCAAAGAAGCAGTTCGGTCTGATTAGAGGCTATGTCCGCGCCGGCTATAGCCATATTGCGGCGATGTCGCTGATCGGTGGCGGGCTACTTGCAATCGCGGTCGTCGGCCTGTCTGATCATCTCCACACACGTATCACGCTGATCAGTACTTTCGCATTCCTGATCGCCCCTGCACTGGCGCTGATAAATTTCAACTGCGGCGCGCTAACCGGTTTAAAGCAGCAGCAGCTCGGATTGCTCCCCGATTTACTCGTCAAACCGGGACTTATGTTCGTAGCCATCGCCGCGCTTGGGTTGATCGCCGGCGGTGCCACCATGCCAGTAATCATGATCACAATCTGCGCCTGTATGTGGCTAACAGCGCTCGGCCAACTGCTCCTGATGCTGCGATACGTAAGACTGACGGACGCCGCCGTCGACGACTCGGGAAAACCCGCCTGGCGCAAGGTCTCTCTGCCGTGGATCGCCATCACACTCATGTGGGACTACTTCATCGAACTGCATCTGATTCTGGCCGGCCTGCTGATGGCGCCAGGACAGATCGGCCTGTTACACATCTGCTTCCGTCTGCGGGTCCTGGCCGCCTTCGGCATTCGCGCACTTTATTCCCTGGTGATGCCGGATATCTACGCCGCCGAAGCCAAGGGAGACCAGGCCGGCCTCGAAAGAGCAATTGCCAAAGCCAACTTTCTCGCCGTCGGCTATTCCCTTGGCGTCTGCGGCGCTTTGCTGGTCCTTGGTGAATTGATATTGGCGTTGGTCAACGAGAGCTTCCGGACCGGCTACCTCATGCTGCTGTTGATATGCGCATCGATGATCCCGCGGGCGGTGTTCGGCCCCACCACGGCGGTGATGTCGATGAAGGGGTTGCAGGTGCCGGTAGTCTGGATCCTTGCCGCCGGCATTATCCTGTCATTGCTGTTGTGCCTGGCGCTGTTCCCGATCTATGGCGTTAGCGCGATTGCCATTGCATATTTGGTTTCCACCACCTTTATTACCGGGGTTCAGTGGTGGTGGTCGAGATACAAGACCGGCATCGATTGCGCGATTTTCGCACCGGCAAGCTGGTTGTTTGTCCGCCGGCAACTAGCAACGAGCTTCGCGCGGGCTTAGAGAGTTCCATTTCGATTGGTTAGGCTTCAGTCCTGTCTGATTGTTGTTCACGACGCAGAAAGGGCCGGCGGAGGACTAACACACCGGCCCCTTCCTTGCGCGAACAGCGCGGTTCCCAACGTTGAGATGTAGAACATAAGGGGATCAAACGGACAAATTTCAAGGGAATTGCCGCAAGGACTCCAAAAATGCCTCAAAAATTGTCCGTGTACAGCTCGCTGTCCAGGCCCAGATAGCCGTCCCAGGCGAACCAATAGCTGACATGGCCCGGCACTCGGGCGAGCCTGGCGCCATCGGGCCCGACAAGCGCGCTCTCGGTAATCGACCAGTTGCCATCAGGGCCAACAACCTGGTCAGGCGCATTACTCTTTTTGAAGGTCAGGCCTTTACGCTCATATGCCCTGACGGTGCGCGTCAGCGCATCGCCAATCAGAACGACATCGCGATTGCCGACCGCATCATTGATAACATTGCGGCCATTGAAAGCCTCGACAGGCCAGGCCTTGGCCGCCCCGACATCGCGGATGCCAAACACATAATCCTTCCGCTTCACGCTGTCTTCGTTGCGCACGATGGTCGGAAACATCAATTCAGGACTGGCGAAATAGTCCTGATAGACGACACCGGAGCCGTAATTGCGCCGATGGCCTGTCTCCAGTGACAGCACCTTGGTCTCGGGATGGCTGGCTTTCCATTTTCCCCAGGAGGTGATCGTCACTGGTCGGATTTTGAGCTTTATACCGGAATCTTTCAACGGACCGCTGACCGGCTCACCGGTAAACTGGTTCCACAGGCTGTCGGTCTGCCGGTC
>JAEKFU010000069.1 GCA_016522385.1 Pseudomonadota bacterium | reverse complement strand
TGCTTGTCGAGGGTAACGAGCGAGCCCGCATTTCCGCGTTCACTGATCGTCAGGATTATTACGAGGCTTATGCAGATCTTTTGCCAAGTGACCGAATTGATGATGAAGGCGAGATCGAAGCCCTGGCACGTACGGTCGTTTCGCAATTTACTAGCTACGTGAAACTTAATAAGAAGGTGCCGCAGGAGGCCATCGAGTCGATCGGCCAGATCGACGACTACGCCAAGCTGTCCGATTCTGTTGCTGCACACCTGGCGATCAAGATTCCCGAAAAACAGGAACTGCTCGAAATCACGTCCGTCACCGGGCGCCTGGAAAAAGTCTATGCAATGATGGAGAGCGAAATCTCCGTATTGCAGGTCGAAAAGCGTATTCGCTCCCGGGTCAAACGGCAGATGGAGAAGACGCAGCGCGAGTACTACCTGAACGAGCAGATGAAAGCCATCCAGAAGGAATTGGGCGATGGCGAAGAAAAGGACGAAATCGGCGAACTGGAAGAGCGCGTCGCCAAGACCAAACTGTCCAAGGAAGCCCGCGAAAAGGCTGACGGCGAGTTGCGCAAGCTGCGCCAGATGAGCCCCATGTCGGCTGAAGCGACTGTCGTGCGCAATTATCTCGACTGGCTGATCGGTATTCCTTGGGGTAAGAAATCGAGGGTCAAGAAAGATCTGAGCTTTGCGCAGGACGTGCTCGACACCGATCATTATGGTCTTGAGAAGGTCAAAGAGCGCATTGTCGAGTATCTCGCCGTGCAGCAGCGCACCAACAAGATGCGTGGTCCGATCCTCTGTCTAGTAGGCCCGCCCGGTGTCGGCAAGACTTCACTTGGCAAATCGATTGCCCGGGCCACCGGCCGTGAGTTCGTCCGCATGTCGCTTGGCGGCGTTCGCGACGAAGCCGAAATCCGCGGTCACCGCCGGACCTATATTGGTTCGATGCCCGGCAAGGTCATTCAATCTATGAAGAAGGCCAAAAAATCCAACCCTTTGTTCCTGCTTGATGAGATTGACAAGATGGGGATGGATTTCCGTGGCGATCCGTCATCGGCGCTCTTGGAAGTGCTGGATCCGGAACAGAATTCGACATTCATGGATCACTACCTTGAAGTCGAATATGACCTGTCAAACGTCATGTTCGTGACGACCGCCAACACGTTGAACATTCCGCCGGCCCTGATGGACCGCATGGAGATCATCCGCATTGCGGGCTACACGGAAGACGAGAAAGTCGAGATCGCCAGACGGCACCTGTTGCCTAAGGCATTGAACAATCATGGCTTAAACGACAAGGAGTTCGAACTCACCGATGATGCGCTGGAAGACGTAATTCGGCGCTACACGCGTGAGGCGGGCGTCCGTAACCTTGAGCGTGAGATCTCGACGATCGCTCGCAAGGTGGTCAAAGAGCTGCTGTTATCCAAGAAACGCAAGATCAAGGTCGCCAAGAAGAACCTGGATGAATTCGTTGGCGTTCCAAAATTCCGCTTCGGCGAGGCCGAGACCGAGGATCACGTCGGTGTCGTCACTGGCTTGGCGTGGACCGAAGTCGGCGGGGAATTACTAACCATTGAAGCGGTAATGATGCCAGGCAAGGGCAAGATGACGGTGACCGGCAACTTGCGAGACGTGATGAAGGAGTCGATCTCGGCCGTGTCATCCTACGTGCGCTCGAGGTCAACGGATTTCGGTATCAAGCCACCGCTGTTCGACCGCAAGGACATCCATGTCCACGTACCTGAAGGCGCAACGCCCAAAGACGGACCGTCGGCTGGCATTGCCATGGTTTCCGCAATTGTCTCCGTGCTGACCGGCATCAAGATCCATCGCGATGTCGCCATGACCGGTGAGATTACACTGCGCGGCCGCGTGCTGCCGATTGGCGGTCTGAAGGAGAAGCTCCTGGCAGCCTTGCGCGGCGGAATTACCAAGGTGCTGATCCCGGAAGAGAACGTCAAGGATCTGGCTGAGATTCCCGATAACGTCAAGTCGGGCCTTGAAATCATCCCTGTGGCACGTATGGACGATGTTCTAGAGCATGCTCTGGAAAGCCTGCCGGAGCCCATTGAGTGGGATGAAGCCGCCGAAGAAGAGGCAGCCCGAGCGGCAGCCCAGGCTGCTGAGCACACAACTCAGGCAACAGCGCATTAGAATCCCGCGCCGCCGCTAGAGCGTTTCACGTTGACTTGGAACGGTTCTGACAGAGCGTTGTTCCGGCAAGGTCAACTATTGGTCCGCAGGCCATATCTGGATACGGCCAAGGAGCAATGCGCCGGATCTGCAGCAAAATCGTCCGTCCCGTGGGGCTTTCCCCGGGGGCTGCAAACAGCGAACCCGTGTTGCACGATGGCGCTTTCGTCGATCTGTGTCGTGCCTGACGCGCTGCTAGTCCTTATTTCCCCGGATTTGCTTTAATGTGCGTTCCGCGTATTCGCGTGGTTTTTCTTGACTGTGAAAGTTTGGCAGTCAAACACTGTCAAGTGAGGCACAACATTACCGAACTTTTGTAGGTTTTGGATTGTTGCTCAACCCTATCTTAACACGATTATGCTTTGAATGTTGCGATCCAAGTGTGTGCGAGAGGCTGCGCACTATTTCACAACATTTGGGGTGGGGATGACGGAGCCGGCAATCATTACCGAAAGTGGAGTACCGAAACCGGGTGAAGAGGCGGCCGGTGAGCAAAAACTGTGGATCTCGTTCCTTGCGCTTGCCGTCGGTTGTTTGATCACCGTCGGCGCCGCTTGGCTTGGTGCCCAGAAATTTGGCAATCATCTGACCGCAAAGGCAGAACAGCAGAACGCTCAAACCTGGCTGGATCAGGGTGTACGCTTGTTCGACCGTCGTGAAAACACGTTCGTTGATGCCAAAGTATCCACTTCAGACAAGCAATCCGCGTTTGACCTCGTCAGGGCAACGGATATCGTTCGCGTTGTTCTGCTTGATCGACAATTCAATGCATTCTTTGCCACCGACAGTCGCGTGATCGACAAGAAATTTGACTTGGCCGGTACGACAGCCAGAATGGCGAACGGCCAGGTCGCAACACGCCGTGTCGCTGTGAGTGCCGTTGAATATGAGCTGCGCAGTGGCAGACCAAATAAGGCCAGCCGGCTGAGCACCAACCGCGCAAAAGATAAGAGCAAACTCCTCGTGCAGTATGTCGTGCCGGTCTACGACGATGGTCAATGGGTTGGGGCGATGGTCATTGACCAGGATCAGACAGCCAGCTTTGCGGCGCATTCTTCAACGATAACCAAAGGCGCCATCGTGCTTTGTGGCGTGCTGTTCATATTGTTTCTTGCCGTCGGCGCAGTGATTTACTCCTATGCCGCCCAACGACGTCATCACATTGCGCAGTTGGCCCAGGCGCGCGACAAGGCCCTGGCGGCACAGTCGCAGGTTCACGACGTCAACAGGAACGTCACCGAGCTCAACCGCGACCTGGAACAGAAAATGATGCAGCTTCGCCAAGCCAAGGACGAAGGTATCCGCAAAGCCAAGCTGGCACAGCTTGGCCAGCTTACGGCGACCGTCGCCCACGATCTGCGTAATCCGCTTGGCGCCGTGAGGACTGCTGCTTTTCTCATTGGCCGGAAGACCAAAGACATTGATGTTGAAATCGAAAAGCCACTTGAAAGAATTTCCAACGGTGTCACGAGATGCGACGAGATCATTACAGAGTTGCTCGATTTCGCCAGATCCGGTGACCTGCAGCTGGAAACGGTCGATCTCGATGAATGGGTGATCAACCTCTTGCATGAACAGGCGCAACGCTTGCCGGATGTCGTTTCGCTCCAGTGCCATCAGGGCCTTGCCGGCAGACGGGTAGACATCGACACCGGCAGTATGCAGCGTGCACTGATCAACCTGTTGACGAATGCTTCTGAGGCAATGGTCGGCAAGGGTGACGACCCCTCGGTGTTTACCACCGAAGACCCGCAGATCATCGTGTCGACGGCCATGACAGCGCGCGGCGCGGAGTTACGCGTGAGCGACAATGGCCCGGGCATCTCCGAGGAGAACTTGGCCAAGATCATGGAACCGCTCTTCACTACAAAAAGCTTTGGCGTTGGCCTGGGTTTACCTGCGGTCGAGAAGATACTCGAGCAGCACGGCGGCGGGCTGCAAATCGATTCAACACAAGGGACCGGCACCACAATTACCGCGTGGATCCCGGCACAGAAAGTGGTCGAGGAGGCTGCATAACGATGGGTGAGACTTTACGCATTCTGGTTGTCGACGACGACGTTGATGCGGCCGATTCACTGGCTGAATTGTTTGACATGGAAGGCCACGAGGTAGAAACCGCTTATAGCGGCGAGTGCGCCATACAGGCTTATCGTGACGGGCATTTCGATGTTGCCTTCATGGATATCATGATGCCCGGCAAGAACGGCGTTGAAAGCTTCTTTGAGATCAGGAAGCTGCGGCCCGACGCCAGGGTCTACATGATGACCGGTTTCAGTGTCGAACAGTTGGTGCAACAGGCGATTGATCACGGTGCTATGGGCGTGTTGAGCAAGCCGCTCGACAGTAACAAGATTGTCTCGGTACTGGAGGATGTCAAACCAGCCGGCGTCGTCCTGGTCGCCGAAGATGACCCAAATTTTGGACCGCAATTGGCCGAGTTAATCGAAGCCGGCGGCTATGTGTGCAAACTGGCGAATAACGGTCAGCAGGCGCTCGATTACATGCACGCCAACCAGGTCGACATTCTGATCCTCGACCTCAAACTGCCAGTAATCGACGGCATCGAGGTCTATACCCAGCTGCAAAGAGAAGACAAGGCGGTGCCGACCATTATCATAACCGGACACGCCGGAGAGCATTCCGACACATTGCAAGCGATCCGGGATGTGACCGTCACCGGTATATTGAACAAGCCTTTCGACCCTGGTGTGTTGCTCGATCAGCTAAAGCAGTTGGCAGCGTAGTTCACCCGCACGATATGGCCTTTACCAAGCGGCACTTGTTAAAGAAAGTTGTTCCGAATCAATGCCTTCGTCGAATCAAATTATTGCGTTTTTGGCAGCGAGAGCATTACCAGGCCGTGCTGACTGCCTCAACGCCTGTCTCTAAGGCTTTGAAAAATCGCCAAAATTCAAAAAAATCACCATTCCTCTTGCAATATTGCCCGGAATTCCGCGTTTTCTTATCATTGGGCAGTATCGAGTACTGAGTAAACCAACTGATTGGACGACTCCAGAAAGGATCAAATCAAATGAACAAGAACGAACTCATCGCCAAGGTCGCCAACGATGCAAAACTTACAAAGGGCGAAGCCGGCGAAGCAGTTGAAGCGACGCTGGAGAATATTCAAAGGGCGCTGCGGGGTGGCGACGAAGTCCGTTTGGTGGGCTTTGGTACATTCTCCGTAACGTCGCGGGCCGCAACCACGGGCCGCGATCCACGTACCGGTACCCCGATCAACATCCCGGCGTCCAAGAATGCCAAGTTCAAAGCCGGGAAGGCGCTGAAAGAAGCCGTCAACGGCTGACGCAGACTATGCCGGCAAAGCAGCCGGCGGCAACAGAAAATCCCGTGCGAAGAATTCGCGCGGGATTTTTTTTGTGTTATCTGCTTGCTCGTTGGTGTGTGTAGCGTTATGCAACTCTTGCCTCTAGGCGGCGGTCACTAAAAGCAATGCGCGCCGCGCTGAAGATCGGCAGTTGGGCGGTTAGCTCAGTTGGTAGAGCACCTCGTTTACACCGAGGGGGTCGGCAGTTCGAGCCTGTCACCGCCCACCATTTTCCGCCATTCCTGTTTGAATGGTTCCATTTTCGTTCACGTGTTTCGTGGCAGTTTCGTGGCAAGTTGTCAGTAGGCATTGGCTGCGCCCCTCTGAAAGTCAGGGTGATGGTGGCCGTAATTGCGTTCCAACGTCTGTTGGTTCATGCCCAGGAAGCCAGAAGCCTCCCAAATCGGCACACCCG
>JAEKFU010000722.1 GCA_016522385.1 Pseudomonadota bacterium | reverse complement strand
TTTTCCGGCGACGGGCAAAAACTGGCGATCTCGCTGTGGGACTCAACGATCGGCGTCGTTGATTTGAAAGACATCCTGCAGTAATCCCGCATTCGCACCTAGATCAGGCTCTCTTAACTGATAAAATTGAAAAACCTGATTTTTTCCAACAGGTTACCAGGCAATTCACATTTCAGTTTAAATCAATCTGAAGTGAACTTTCGCGAGCCTCTAAGCGCGAACCCGGTCCAGCCAGTCGCGGAATCTCAAATAATTGCCGATGACCGGCAAGAACCAGCGCGTGCGACCTCTATAGAGCGGATGCGCGGGAAAACTGCCGGTATCGAAGGCACAGGCATAATTGGCACTGCCAGCGATCTTGCGCGCTAGCTGCGTTCCCAGATAGGTCATCATCGCAACACCTGAACCATTGCATCCCAGCGCATAGTGCAATCCGTCTTGTTTGCCGATGTGTGGCTGCTCGTCAAGCGTCAGAGCGACATTGCCAGTCCAGGCATGGGTAATCTTCGTATCGGCCAGCTGCGGATAGCGCTCGATCATCAACCGATAGAGCAAGGGCGCCATCTGAGTGGGTGTGATATCGCGCCACTTTACCCGGCTGCCGAAGATCAGCCGGCGCTTGTCGCTCGACATTCTGAAGAAGGTCACCACACGCTTGGTGTCGGCGAACGATCGATTTTTCGGGCTGAGGCTGTGGGCGAGGTCTTCAGGGAGAGTTTGCGTCGCGATGATGTAGGCTCTCAAAGGGACAACACGGCGCTTGAACTGAGGCGTGACATCGCCAGTATAGCCATTTGTTGCAACCACGACATCTCTTGCCCGCAAATTGCCGCGCACAGTCTTTACCAACCAACCAGCACCGTTCGTCGTCAGTGACGTCACCGCAGCCCGCGCGCAGATCGTCACGCCACGGCGGATACAGGCTTCAAGCAGTCCCTTGAAATAGAGGGCGGGGTGGAGGTGCCCAGCCTCGCCGGTCACCAAACCACCATGATAGAAATCGCTGCCGATCTCTTCACGTTGCCTGCACCGCGGCACGACATGGGCATTTGCACCGCACAGGCGGTTGAGCTGTTCGGCATCGCCGGACATGCGATCGTAGTCGCGCCGCGACCATGCGCCGGTGAAGCGGCCGGACTTGTGCCATCCGCACGTTATCTGTTCCTCTTCCATCAGTTGCTCAAGCATAGCAAGCCCATCCCGCGCATCGGACATCATCCGGACGGCGCGATCCGGGCCGGGTTGGGGGCTGATCAGGTTTTTCTTGATCGACGCCGTCCCGCCAACCAGACCGCCCGAACGGGTTGATGCGCCATACCCGGGGTCTTGTGCCTCGATCACGACCGCTTTGATATTCAGCCGCGAAAGCTCCAATGCGGTGGCAAGGCCCGCATAGCCAGCGCCGATAATGGCGACCGGCGCTTCCGCCGGCAATTCCGTCAATTCAGCGCCGATCGGTTCATAAGCCTCCCACCAGTAAGGCAACTCGCGATAGTCGCTGTCGAAGAAGTCTGCCTGTGTCATGTTCTTGGGTCTGTTAAGATTCAGGTAAGCGCATCGCGCCACTTGTAATAATGCAATGCAGGCACCATGAACCAGGGTTTGCCCCAGTAATATGGTCGGCCCTGGTAACGGACACGGTTGAGGGGGCTGTCGCCTTCGGCCAGGCCGAGCACCTGCTGACCGATCCGCATACCCATATAGCCTGACAACGCAATGCCGGATCCACAATAGCCCATGCTGTAGTAAATACCGTCTTGTCGACCCAGATGCGGAAGTCGGTCGAAGCTGAAGCCAACAAATCCCATCCACATATGGCTGATCCGGGTTGCCGAAAGCTCAGGAAATATCTGTACCATCTGCCGATGGAGCGCCGGCGCCAGGGAATGCGCATCCTCCTCGCGAACCGACACTCTGCCGCCAAACAAGATCCGCCGTCGCTCCGGACAAGTGCGGTAGTAGACGACCATCTTTCGGGTATCCGTCATCATCCGGTCATGCGGTAACAGACGGTCGATAACGTCCTTGCTGAGTGGTTCTGTCGCCAAGATGTAACTGCCAAGTGGCACGATGCGGTTGCGCAGCCAGGGCGTTGCATGACCGGTATAACCGTTCGTTGCAACAACAACGTCGTGGGTAACAATGGAGCCCTTGGTCGTGTTAACAACGAAGCCACTGCCAGATTTATCTATTCCGCTTGCCGCACAGTTGGCGATCACGCTAACGCCGTCATCAATCGCCCTCGTCAGCAATCCTTGGTGAAAGCGCGCCGGGTTAAGGGCTGCATGACGTGGATGCACCACACCACCATGATAGAAATCGCTGTCAATCTCTGAGCGCAGATCCGCCTGTGTTACCATATGGCAATCAGTTTCAAGCCCTTGGGGCGGCGGCCTGCCATACATGCGGGCGAGTGCTTCATAGGCCCTGAGCGAATGCGCTCCGCAGAAACGGCCGGACCGGCGAAACTCACAGCTAATGCTTTCTGCTTCGATAAAGTCACATATCCACGCCAATGCGTTATGGCCTTCGCGGGCAATGGCGTAGCCCAGAGCCTTTCCATGCTTGCGCACCAGTCTCTCGTATCCAACGCTGAGCCCGGTCGCCACTTGGCCACCATTGCGAGTGCTGCATCCCCAGCCCGCGTCCTGTGCATCGATAACAAGCGTGTGCCTGCCGCCACGCGTCGTCTCGAGCGACGCGCATAGCCCAGTGTAACCGGATCCGATGACCACCACGTCGACTTTTTCCGGCAACGGCACCTCATTGAGTGCCGGCCGTGGTGTGTGGTCCCACCAGTATGGTTTCGCCTTGTAGCCGGGCGCATACAGCTGTGTATTCAAGAACTCATTCCTGTCTGAACCAACATTGCATCAAAGGTGATTTCAACTCGGCGACCAAATTGGCGTATTTGTGATCCAACAGCAATCAGGCAGTGTGTGAAAGTTGCAATACAAGTGAATTGTCTCAGCATTTGAAATGTTTAGCTGTACGACAAGAGTCGATTCTAAACGGCGTTGTTCAATCAAAAATCGACGACAGACTAAAGTCTACGGGCGAATCGGAACAAAAAACGCAATAAATACGTGCATTCGTGGGTAAGTTTGTGTATTTTATTATCACGTTCAGTCTTAAATTGACCAAACGAGAGGTTGCAATGGAAGATAAGTCCAATCTAGCGGAGTTGACTGCCGATGTCGTCGCCGCCTATGTGGCAAACAATCCAGTACCCGCAAACAACTTGCCCTCCCTCATTCAGGAAGTTCACAAGGCTTTGGACAGTGCTGCAAAAGGAACCTCTGCAGAAGCAGAAGCGCCAAAGAATCCTGCAGTATCAATTCGCCGTTCGGTGACGGATGACCATATCGTTTGTCTTGAAGACGGCTTGAAATTCAAGTCGTTGAAGCGCCATTTGCGCACTTACCACAACATGACACCCGAAGAATACCGGGCCAAGTGGAGTCTGTCCGCAGATTATCCAATGGTAGCAGCCAATTACTCTGAGAAACGGGCCGAATTGGCAAAGAAGATCGGCCTCGGCAACAAGCGCCGCAAATAGCGACCCATTGCACGGGAAATTAGGGGCACTGGTGCTGCAAAAACGGCATCACAATTGAGAGCGTTTGTCTTTGTTTCCGATGTTACCTGCGTCGGGATAGTCGGATAGTCAGCTCGAAAACCGTTTGCCGGAACAGCAATGAAGAATACCTGCGGCAAAACTCTTGAATATCCACAAAAACCTCACTTCCAAATCTGATAATTCGTCCTTCAAACACGTTTCAACCTGACAGAACGCGTTGCCAGAGTTATCCTATAGCTGGCTGACACTTAGGGGCGCGTCGGCACCGCCATCCTGTTTGTCAGCTGACTGCGGCAACATTGGCCATTCTTTAACGACATAGCTGAATTACCTATATCTTGAGGAAAGCATAGCAAGCGACGAGAGGGAGCGCCGTGATCGAAACCAAGACGTTCGATGCAGAAATCGATAGAGCCCGCACCATGATGGAGGAGGTCCAGTCCAAGATGGACGCCAGCAGTCAGGTGCTTGAAAAAATGGCTGAAAGCGACACGCTTGGCGACGTCAATTTCGACATCGAAAACGCCCGTATCGAAGATGTGCTCAAACAACAGAAAATCATGGAGGGCAATATTGCCGATTTGATCATCGGCCTGGAGGATGTCACCAATTCCTTTGGTGATGAGTTCAAGTCGATGCAGGAGTACTCATTCAGCGAAAAGCTCGTCAGCTTGTTTTCCAGGAACAAGGCGAAATCCATGCGCAATCAGCGTGTCCGCACGACCTCGCTGGCCGAAAATCTCCAGGATCTGCTGGCCAAATCGAACACCATTGTTGGCATTCTGACAGACCAGAAATCCGTGCTCCAGGAGCGCTACGGAAACTCAGAAGGAAGCCTCAAAAAGGTAATTGAGCGCCGCAAGAGCGTGACGGAGGACCTGCAGGCTACCCAGAGACGCATAGAGGAGCTCAATCCTGCATTGTTGGACATCGAAAACCAGATTGCCGCCTCAACCGACCAGGCCGCCCGATCCAAGCTTGAGGGCGAACGCTCGAAGCTTGCAACGGAGTATAACCAGATGCAGGCCCGCGAGCAGGAACTGTTGGCCGGTTCACAGACGCTCGAACGCTACACCTCCATGTATCAGACCTTTGTGGACAGCCTGAACAATCAGATTGCCGCTCAGGCAACCTTGATCAACAAGTTGAACATCGATACTGAACAGCGGGTTGTTCTTTACAAATCGCTTGAAGACTCGCTGAAGACCGCGGCCCAGCAGGAGGTCGCCCATCAGATCAATACGCTCGGCTCAAAGGTTGATACTGCGGCCGAGGAGACCATGGCCGGCATCGGAGCCGCCGCACAGTCGCACATCGGTGACCTGCTTGAGCTGCACGAGAAAAACATGGTCTCGACCGAGGAAATCCAGCGCCGCAAGAAACTGGCCGATGACGCCTTTGCACGGCGCTTTGCAGAGGTTCTGGAAAAACACGAAACCTCCAGATACGTCGCCCAGTGAGCTCCAAACAAGTCAAGGAGCAATCGCGAACTGTCGAGCTGGCCAGCCATGTGGCCGACTACTTCCACGCCATCGACAATGCATTTGCCGGGCTTGATGCGGTAGTACGTGTCCAGAGTGCACAGGTAAAACGCAACAATCTGATTTATCGGGCTCTGTCCGGCCATCTCGCCCGCCTGCGGCATTCGTTCACGTGTTGGCAGCACAAGTGCCATTTCGCCGAAAGCTTCAAGATTGACCGCGCCGAAAGCGGTTTTCCGCTTTTTCAGAATGTCCTCGATCTAAGTGCCGATCACGCCAGGCGACAAGAAAGGCTTCTGGACATGCCGTCAGCAGCTCAGATTCGCGAGGAGATGCTAGAAATGCTGCTTAAGTACAAGCAGTTTCCCAGAATTCAGCAGCGTACCATGGCCGAACGGGTCTTGCTTGATGCGCTTGATGAGCAGGACGTATTCAATGCCTTTACTGCCCCGCAAACACTGCGCCATTCGCTGAACCCGCGCTCAAACCGCCCCTTCTACGTTATTCACTGGGCCGCCTATGACGGCACCGCCCATTTGCCCATGGTCTACACGGCCGTGATCGAGGATTCCTCGGAGAACGCTCCCAAGCCACGCACGCGCGGCAAACGCTCCAAACGCCAGGGCCCGTGGGGCAAAATCGATATGGACGAGTTTCCCAATCTGGAAATAAGCGACAAACTGCGCCGATTTCTTGCCAACCACTCGGCCTACAGCCTGAACCTTACAACGATTGCCACCAAGCTCGATGAAGACTTCCCAACTTTGCACCCAAAGCAACTACGCCGGTTTGTGCTCGGACCGTTCTACGCCGGCGGTGTGACCAGTCACAACAAGACCGTGCAGAGCGTGCTGGATGGCGTCACCAATAGCAACGAAAACTGGCTTTTGACCTGGACCATGCAGGAATTGCATTCGAAGGAACAGGTCGCCGCCAAACGCGGTATCTGGGGCGGCTCACCGGCCAAGGAGGTATTCTACATCAACACCGACGATGTCGACTGTGCCGCCCAGGGTGTCAGCGCGCTAGAGCGTCATGCCCTGATTCCGCACACCGCCTACCAGGCGGTATATGCCAAAGGGCGGGCCGACGACATCTTCAAGGACTACCAATGCTACATCGCCAGCGGCGAACACATCCTCACCCATGTATGAGCAGAGCCCATGGACATTGGACTGACAACGCTACGCGAACAGGACATCGCCAAACACGTTGCAACGGCGCAAAGCCTGCTGCAGCGCACCAGCTTTCTGATTTCCGACGGGGCCGGCAAGTCAAAGACCAAGCTGGCCGGCACCAAGCGGCGATTCGTTTCAACTGTTGCAACGAGTGGCACCAAACGCGCCGTCGACGTGCGCATACTTGACACGATTTCCGCGGTTCACCCCAATGACAGCATGCTGTCCGTCGAACAGCACACACTTGCCTACAGGCTTCGCCGTAGCATGGCCGTTGGGTTTGCTGTGCAAGATGTCTTTGCTCGCCAGAGCGAGCTAGAGTTCCTCACCGCAGAGAACCGTTCCTCTCCCTTAAGCGGTGACAAGGCCACCCGGTTTCACAAGCTTTTGGCGGCTTCGGCGTTTATCACCGCCTTCACCACGGCCAGTTATATTCTTCAAACAATGGAAAGTAATGGCGATGCTGCAAGCGATTTCCCGGACGTGGAATTTGCTTTTGAAACGCCGCAAGATGCCCTGAAAGCACTGCTCTATGGCCTCGATCAGGCGATTTCAGGTGCCCCGGATGATGCCCAGCTGCTGACCCGCGCGACCGGCTTTGCCCGTCATGTGCTGGACGGTTTGCTCGCCCGCAAGGCGCGGTTTCCTGAACTTGCCTCCTTCGAGGAAACCCACATCCGGCTCGACGCCGATGATTTCGAGCTGAACGGCTTCGATGTGCAAAGCCGCGGCAGGCGCAAACCTCTTGTAATGACCTTCAAGAAGCCGGATGAAGTCGTCGGCAATCATATCGCCAAATACCAGTCGTTGCGATTGGCCAAGATGCTCATGGCCTATGACTTCGACCGGCAACTCAATCCGTTCGTCGAGCTCGGAGGATTCCTGTTCACCTTCATCGGCGACGGCAGTCCCGGTACCGGCAAGACCACGTTGATCCAGATGATTGCCGGACTGGTCAACGATTATTGTCAGACCGCCGGCTACACCTTTCACTATGAGAATTTCGGAGTCGATCAGATCAGCTCCTACCAGGGCAAGTCGGGTCAAAACTGCCGCCAATTTGTCTCTAACGTGCTTGACCCCAGGGTTATCGGATTCGGAACGGTGGATGACATCGATCAGGTCGCCGCCAAGCGTTCCGATGAGCGTGCCTCGGCCGGCCAGCACGAAATCACCGCAGTGTTGATGGAAAGTTTTTCCGGCGCCAACACGGTCATACGCGGCAATTGCGCCTTCGGAATGTTCTCCAACTACCCGGAAAATGTCGACGATGCGCTTCGGCAGCGCGCTGGCGCCCGCTGGTTGGTCGACGGGCCGCAGTCGATCGACGATTACATCGACATCTACGCCCTGCTGATCGGCGACAACCATGATGTGAAACTCGGCAAGCATCAACTTTATGCAGCCCAGGAAATCTCGCGCGCTGTCCGGAGCGCCTATGAACAACACAACGAGCCGCAGGAAGAAGGTCTGATCAAAGTTGCCGAGCGTTTCAATGAGAACGGCGGCAAACTGAATACCCTGGCCGACATCGGCACCTATCTGCATGCCATAAAACAGGCCGAACCACGCTTCACCGGCCGCGCCATCAAGAACATCACCGATGCGGTCAAGATGCGGGCGATGGACATCGAACTGCCGGACGAATGGTTCGAGAGTCCCGAAATATTCATGCACAAGGACTACGACACTAAGCTTGCCATGATCTCCGAGCTCCGCTCGCCAATCACGATCGACATGATGATCCAGGAAATTCACCGTTATGCCGACAGTGAATTCCGCTACACCGATAAGTCCGACGATGCCGCCGTTGAACGGATCATCCGCGATCAGCGGGTGCGCGAACGGGCTGCAGTAGAGATCACCACGCTGAAGGACAAAGGACATTGGAACGGCTGATCGACAACGCCCTGATCTATGGCGGCCTGATCAGGATTCACCAGCCGCATCTCATTGAACGCTACAACCAGGCGCTGACTGCCTTTGGCCTGCGTGAAACAGAATGCAAGGACTTCGCGATCGATGCGACCGGATTCTCGCCGGAAGTGGCCGAAGATCTAGACGATGAACACTATCTCGATCCGCTCGGCGTCAACCGACGGTTCATAATCCTCAGTCCGGCCCAGGCCGATTTGCCCGTCATCTACGTGAATTTTTCCTCAACCATCGATCTGATGCGTGCGTTCTTCAAGGCCAATGCCGAAGCCGTCAAGGTTCTCACGTTAAAAGACGTGCTCTACGGCGAAATCGAGAATTCCACCTACAAGGTTGACGATATCGATGATGTTCTGTCGATCAAGCGGGTACGGTTTTCACTGCGCACCCACAACCAGCTCTTGGAGAAGTCGAAAAGGCTGACGGAGATGGTGGAGCGATTTCATGCTGAGGACAACGCCTGGAAGGACAATAAGCTGCTGCATGGCATTCTTGAACTCGCCCGCGACTGTGGCGACACGCGGTACAACGCCATCGTGCCACAGCACACTGAGTTCGAAATAAAGTCATTCTGGACCCGACATTTCGGCGGCGTCTATGTGTTCCACGATGATGGCGGCGAGACCGTGGTGATCGGCAACATGACGACACCCATGCCTCTTGCCAGCAAGCGTACAAGCGAACGCTATATTCACATGTCGGACCACCAGGCCGTTTTCGAATACCTAACCGCGACCGGCCGGTTGGAACCGCTCAATCTCGACTGGCTCGAACACTCGGAGATTCTGGACCTGCGTCTAGAAATCTGCACCCGCATGGCACTGTCGAAGGAACGGCCCGAAGCAGATCTGGTATGGATCGGGGAAGTTGCCACCAAAAATTGGGTGCACCGGAACCTTGATCAGTTGGAACGTGACGAAGCTTTCAGTTTTCTGAGCGAGTTGTGCAGGGCGATCCGCAATGGCCTGATCGTCAATCCTGACGAATTCACAGCGACACAGGCCCTGATGGTGCAGCGCGCGATGCCCGGACATCCCGACAGCCCGCTGGTCAACCGATTCCTGACGGAGTTTGTGCCGTTCGACTTCCTGACCCGCTTCATTGTCAACAAGCTGGCATTCTACGTCGATTATGAGGGCTTCAATACCGCTCAGCGCGACTATGCCGTTCATGTCATCAAAACCCGCTACTTCGCTGACAAGCCGGCGATTTGGCAAAAATTATTCGACTAATGGTCAAACAAGAAAGGGGCAGTAATGCTTGATCCGATCATCGAATGGCTCGGCCGCATGTGGCAAGCTCTCCTGCGCGCCATCGGGTCACTTACTGCCCTGATAACCTCGCCGTTTCGGGCAACATACAACCTGTTCCAGCGCTCCGGATTGATCATCCGTATTCTGATTGGCGCACTATTGGTGCCTGTGGTGGTGTCCTATGCATGGTTTGCCTGGCACGCGCTCTGGATCCGCGACTATGATCTTGACTATCCACAACGTTTCAAGCTGACGGACCATATGCGCCCGGCAGGCGAACAGGTGGCCGTAGAAGGTGGAGAGGACACCACCAAAACCTGTGGTCGCTCGAACGTCGTTGACATCACAGCAGACTTGATCGATTTCAATGTCAACCGCAACAAATGGATGTCGAGCCATCCTCTTTACAAAGCCGGCATTTTCTGGATCGTTGCGTGGGATGACACCTGGTTTTTCGACAACAAGGCGGCCTTTCAGCGTGGTGTGCACCAGGCCGCCAGCCGCACCTCGATCGAACTGGCCGATGCCCTCGGCCGCGCCCGTGGCACTTCGCAGATCGACGACGATTTGAAGATTGCAAAGGGGAACATCCAGTTCGATCAGTTCACCTGGTACTTTAATATCTTTGACCGGCAACCCTTCGGTCCAACCACGCGCAGCCCGACCTACTATCGCCGGGCACTGGTCGCGCTGAACCGCTACAATACAAGATTAAAAGGCTGCGAGGCGACCTTCGATGCAAGAGCCGACAATCTTCTGCAGTTCCTCGATCGTATCGCCAAGGATATTGGCTCGACATCCGCTGCGATCAAAGACCGCTCGGAAGCCTACAATTCCGGTTGGTTCGACACCCGCGCTGACGACATTTTCATGTATGCCAAGGGTCAGCTTTACGCTTACTACGGCATTCTTCAGGCCGTGCGTGCCGACTTTCCCGAGGTCATCAAGATCCGCGCACTTTCCGACATCTGGGACCGCATGGACGAGCACCTGCGCCGCGCCATCGAGCTTGATCCGCTGATCATCTCAAACGGTCGCGAAGACGGTTGGTTCATGCCGACCCACCTAACGACTATCGGATTTTACATTCTTCGTGCCCGCTCGAACCTGGTGGAAATCCGATCGGT
>JAEKFU010000345.1 GCA_016522385.1 Pseudomonadota bacterium | reverse complement strand
ACGGCACAAATGCGAATAGGCCGGATTGCCGCGGCTGTCGATAGGCGTGCGTGCTACGTGGACCAAATACCCGTTGGATTCGCGCTGTCCGAGAAGTGATAGATTTACGCAAAGGTTGGGGGCCTCTTTCCGGTAGGGGAGACCGATTCATAGTACTGACGGTCCTAATCGGCGTTGCGGTTCTGGCATGGGGGTACACCCTGGCCGGTGGCGGTTTGAAGTGGTCGTCCGTAGAGATCACCATGCGGTCCGGTCAGCTTGGTCTGGCTGACACCGTCATGCAACCAAACGCTCGGTCAGCCTCACACGCCGCAGCGATGTCGAGATCCAACAGCAAGCTCACCAGCGTATTCTTTTTTGGCGCCGGGGCTTATCAGCTGTCCCGTTTCACGCAACGTTGTCTTCGGCCTTGTCGCGATCCGAAAATGACTTCAACGAGAATTGGTGTCAGGGCCTGTACGGCGCGCTAGACCTGGGCGTGGCACATGGTGGATTTTGCCTTGGCTGCAACTGATTGCTCATGGTGTAGCTGTTGTTTGGCGGAATCTTGAATGTCTTTTGGATTGCCGGTCTTGCGCCTCACCTCGTTTTGGAGAAGTTTTTCAGGTGCGGCAGTCTGCTGTCGATCGTGACGGGATGTGTCCTGGCCTGTTGGGGCATCCTTGTGATAATTACCTCATGCTGATGGCCAAGGCGCTTAATGGGGTTGTCGTAACTGCCTTTTCCCGTTGGAGAAATGTCGATTTCTGTTGTGTTAAGGTCGCACTAAGGCGTGGACCCTAAACTGTACAAGCATAGTGTGTTGCAGGTACCATCGCATCGCTGGCATTTTCATCGATGCGGTTGCCGTTTCAGGAGCATGGCCCGATGAGCGAAGAAGACGATCTCGATCTCAACTCCCTTGATGACGAGGAGTTGACGCAGCAGATGCACGACGATCTCTACGACGGTCTTAAGGAAGAGATCGAGGAGGGTGTGCACATTCTGCTCAATCGTGGCTGGGCGCCTTACAAGGTTCTCACCGAGGCCCTGGTTGAAGGCATGCGCATCGTCGGCATCGACTTTCGCGATGGTATTCTGTTTGTGCCCGAGGTGTTGCTGGCGGCAAACGCCATGAAGGCCGGCATGGCGATCCTGCGTCCGTTGCTTGCCGAGACCGGGGCTCCGAAAGTCGGCAAGATGGTTGTCGGTACCGTCAAGGGCGACATTCACGACATCGGCAAGAACCTGGTCGCCATGATGATGGAAGGCGCGGGCTTTGAGGTCATCAACATCGGCATAAACAATCCGGTGGAGAATTATCTTGAGGCGCTGGATGAGCATGAGCCTGATATACTTGGCATGTCGGCGCTCCTGACGACGACCATGCCCTATATGAAGGTTGTCATCGACACCTTGAAGGAAAAGGGCGTCCGGGATGATTATATCGTTCTGGTCGGCGGTGCACCGCTCAATGAGGAGTTTGCCCAGGCCATTGGTGCCGATGCCTATTGCCGTGACGCGGCGGTGGCCGTGGAAACCGCCAAAGAATTTATGAACCGTAAGCACAACCGGCTGGCCAGCGCCTGATCGCCTGCAATTGTCGCCCCCGGTAAATGTCAGAGACAAGGAACGGTCTGTAGACGGCTGCGCTCAAATTTCTGGATTCTGACTAGCGATGTAATCACGGCAAGCTGCACGCGCTGCACGGATCGATGATTCACAGGCATCCCTTAACTAATACGATCCATTTTCGCTTGATCTTTCCAGTCTTTTCTATTATTTCAGTTATTACTGAAAGAAAGAAAAAATTGTGAAGCTTACACCCGTAATGGAACGGTTCGTGCTGCACTGGGGTGAGATGGGTTCGCGCTGGGGAGTCAATCGGTCGGTCGCCCAGGTGCACGCATTGCTCTACCTCGCCGGACGTCCGCTTACTGCAGATGAGATCGTCGAGACCCTTGGCATCGCCAGGTCCAATGTGTCGACCAGTCTGCGAGAGCTACTGTCGTGGGACTTGATCGTCCAGCATCCCCTTCTGGGGGATCGGCGGGACTACTTCAGGGCGGAAACTGACCTGTGGACGGTCCTTTTGACCATCGTAGAGGGGCGCAAGCGCCGTGAAATAGATCCGACCCTCACCATGTTGCGCCTGGCCAAGCTCGACGCAGCCGGTGACGAGGAAACTCCGGAGGACATCAAGAGACGCATCGAGGATGTCCTCAACTTCGTGGAAAAACTGACGGCCTGGTACGAGCAGGTTTCGAGCCTGTCGCGCAGCACCCTAATCAAATTGATGAAACTTGGCGCAAAGGTTAGTGCGTTGGTGAAGTAACGAGAGAGCTGGCCCGGTAGCAAAATTTTTTTGGAGATAATTTTCAGTTTTTACAGAAATAAAGAAAATGCCCGTATCACGCCGACATATGATACCGCTGCGCGTCGGAGATTCCTCGCCGGAGTCGTCCAGTCGCCAGATAGATGTTTGGGCAATTGTCGGGCCTCAGGCGTTTACCCGATTGCCAGCCCGTGTGCGCAACCGATTTGCACCACACAGGCCGCAGAACCGAAAAGTCACCTATTCCGGTATCATGCACACGGTTGAGAGTTCCGCACTCGGCCGCCTGATCGCCTATTTCGGCCGCCTGATCGGCAGCCCGCTGGTCGCCGGCACTGGCTATAACGTTCCCTGCACCGTCTCGTTGTTACCGGATACCGAACTCGGGGGCACTATCTGGCATCGACTCTATGTGTTCCCCGAAGGCCGTGAGACGGCCGCCACGACCAAGCGCTCCGGAGACGACGGCACGCCCGTTGAGAGTTTCAACCGCTGGTGCGGCATGGGGCTCGACATCCAGGTTCGGGCGGGCGAGTTGCACTTCACGGCCGACAAGTACTTTGTCGAGTGGCGCGGCAGGCG
Organism: Pseudomonadota bacterium; assembly: GCA_016522385.1. Taxonomy (GTDB): domain Bacteria; phylum Pseudomonadota; class Alphaproteobacteria; order Rhizobiales; family Aestuariivirgaceae; genus JABDJG01. The sequence continues at coordinate 3,076 of JAEKFU010000345.1, read as the reverse complement.
GTTGCAGCTGCCGCGCTGGTTGTCGCCCGGTCGACTGGCAATCGTTCACCGCGATGAAGGCGGCGGCCGGTTCCGTTTCGTGATGACGCTTCAGCATCCGCTGTTCGGCGTCATTATGTATCAGAACGGTGAGTTTTATGACCCAGAGGATCACCCATGACAACAATCCTTACGTTGCTGACAGTTCAGGGCATTATGGGCGCGTTCGACAACATCTGGCATCACGAACTGACCGAGGCACTGCCCTCAAAACCCTCAGCCTGGCGCGAACTCACGTTGCATTCAGCCCGTGCCTTCATCTATGGCGTCATCTTCCTGGCGCTCGGCTGGTCGACATGGCATGGTTTGTTTGCCGTCCTGCTTGCCGCGGTGCTAATTGTCGAAGTCGGCATTACCTTGTGGGATTTCCTTGAAGAGGATATGACCCGCAAACTGCCACCACTCGAGCGCATTCTGCACACGTTGCTTGCTGTCAACTATGGCGCAGTTCTCGCCTTACTCGCGCCCGTGCTGTGGACTTGGGCGCAGCAGCAAAGCGCAATTACGCTTGCCTTTCACGGGGGTCTGACGTGGATCATGAGCTTTTGCGCCGGTGGCATTTTTGCCTGGAGCCTGCGTGATGGCCGCGCCGCGTGGCGACTTAGGCCATTAGTTACACCGGAATGGCAGCGCCGGACCTTCGACCAGCACGCAGCACCCAGCGGCCGCACGATCCTGATGACTGGGGCCACCGGATTCGTTGGCACCCATGTTGCACGCGCTTTGGTCAAGCGGGGCGACAGGCTCATCGTCTTAACCCGCAACCTTGAAACAGCCGCCTACAAGTTTGGCCCGCACGCCCGCGCATTGTGTTCGTTGGAGGAGATTGCGAGTAATGAGCACATAGATGCCGTCATCAATCTTGCCGGCGAACCGGTCGTTGGATTGCCATGGACGAAAAGGCGCCGCGCCGCAATGTTTGAAAGCCGGATCGGTACGACTGAAGCCATCCTTGATCTGATTCGCCGGCTCACAACCCCTCCCTCCACGCTGCTCAGTGCGTCTGCGGTTGGCTATTATGCCGATCGCGGCGATGCCGTTCTGGCCGAAGATGCCGATCCGGGATCTGGTTTCGCTGCCAATCTTGCATTGAGATGGGAAGCCCGTGCCGGCAGTGCATCTGCAATGCGCGTGCGCACTGTACTGTTGCGTTTTGGCATTGTGCTTGGTGCATCCCGCGGCGCGCTTTCTGGCCTTGTCGGACCGACCCGGTTCGGGCTTGGCGCCGTCCTTGGCAGTGGCCGCCAATGGGTGTCATGGCTTCACCTCGACGATGCAACCCGCCTGATCCTGCATGCCCTCGATACGCCCTCGATGACGGGACCGGTCAATGCCACGGCACCGCAGGCCATTCGCGCTGGCGAGATGATGAAGACAATCGCCAGAACGCTGCATCGTCCGCTGATCTTGCGTGTACCTGAACGTATCCTGCGTACGTGCCTGGGCGAAATGGCAAGCGTTTTCCTCGACAGCGCCCGCGTGCTGCCGACAAAGGCTGAAGCCTCAGGCTTCCGGTTCCGCTTTCAGGATTTTGACGTTGCATTGGCAGATCTTTTGGGTCACCCAAAACCGCCGGTGCGGCACGGTGCAACACGCGCGCTTACGGCCTGGACATCTGGCAAAGGTTGAGCGTCGCACTGCATACACAACACCGGTCAATTCGCCTATACTGATTCGACGGATTGGTGTGCATTGAGCGGTGGCGCACCCTCATGGCGGTTGCCTATCGCGACGGTCGGCCAATGCTGGGTTGGGGCAGCTTTATGACTGAAGTCATCATGGAATATCTGAACCGTAACATTGCAACGGTGCCGATACTGTTGTTCTTTCTCGGCATGCTGGCTGGTGTGGTGATGACCTGGCTTGTTATGCGCCGTTGAGTTCTATGAAAACCCGTACAGCCACGGCGCAACCGGTCGAAAACCCGCCGGTTGGCCGCTTTGAATGATTTCCGGCTCACTGTAGAATGTTGCAATGGACGTCCAACCGTCAGACAGCTTTGAGTTTTCTAAGGGCCGTGGCGATGTGCTGCTGATCGCCTGTGGTGCATTGGCACGCGAAATCATTGACCTGATCGAGGTCAATCATTGGTCGGCATTTGATGTCACTTGTCTGCCGGCCAAATGGCACAATACGCCCGACAAGATCGCTCCCGGCGTGCGCGACAAGATTCGCGCTAACAAACAGAAGTACCGCAAGATCTATGTGCTGTATGGTGACTGCGGCACCGGTGGACATCTCGACAGCGTGCTCGAGGCCGAAGGTGTCGAACGCATTGCAGGCCCGCACTGTTACTCTTTCTTTTCCGGCAACGCCGCCTTCGATGCCCGTGCCGACGAGGACCTGACGGCATTCTTCCTGACTGACTATCTCGCCCGCCATTTCGACAAGCTGATCTGGCAGGGCCTCGGCATCGACCGTCATCCCGAACTGCGCAACATGTATTTCCGCAATTACACCAAGATTGTGTATTTGGCCCAGATCAAGGACGATACGCTGGTCGACATGGCCAAGGCAGCAGCGGTCAAACTGGGGCTCGAGTATGAATATCGCTGGACCGGATTCGGCGATTTGGAAACCTTCATGCTTCGCTCGGCGTCGAACGCGCGCTGAATTATGTCGCAAGTGAACCGGCGCACCCGGCAAAACAAGGGCATTTCGACGGTACAATGATACGACGCACTAGTTCCGACACCAGGATTTGACAATGTATCGGGTTCGCCTATTTGCCGTTCGCCACGCCAGGTTCTTTGAAAGTCTTTACAATGTCTTTGAAGCCGCAATGGTCCGGCTTGATCCGGTGTTCCAGGCCATCGGTTATCAACGTGTCGAGGCGCCTATGGCGTTCGTTGAACGCAATCTCAAAGGCCTACTATTCGACTGCAAGATGTGCGGGCAGTGCGTTTTGTCCTCAACTGGCATGTCCTGTCCTATGAATTGTCCCAAACAGTTGAGAAACGGCCCGTGCGGCGGCGTGCGGCCGGGCGGATTTTGCGAAGTGAAACCAGAAATGCGATGTGTCTGGGTCGAAGCCTGG
>JAEKFU010000678.1 GCA_016522385.1 Pseudomonadota bacterium | reverse complement strand
TTCATCGACCGGTTGATGCTGACGCCGGATCGCGTCGAAGCGATGGCGGTAGGTGTTGAAAAAGTTGCCGGTTTGCCCGATCCGGTCGGCAGCGTGATTGCCGAATGGACACAGCCGAACGGCTTGAAGATATCAAGGGTGCGGGTGCCGATCGGCGTGATCGGCATCATCTATGAAAGCCGGCCCAATGTTACCGCCGATGCTGGGGCCTTATGCATGAAGTCTGGTAATGCCGCCATTTTGCGCGGCGGATCGGACGGGTTCCAGTCATCGCGGGTGATCGTCGAGTGCCTGCAGTCAGGTCTTGCCAAAGCCGCATTGCCGGAAGCAGCGATCCAGATGGTGCCGACTACCGACAGGGCCGCGGTCGGCATGATGCTGGAAGGCCTCGACGGGGCGATCGATCTCATCGTGCCGCGTGGCGGCAAGAGCCTGGTCGGCAGAGTGCAGGATGAAGCCCGGGTGCCGGTCTTTGCCCATCTGGAGGGTATCTGTCATGTCTATGTCGACAAGGATGCCGATCTTGAGATGGCCCAGGAAATCGTGATCAATTCCAAGTTGCGTCGAACTGGCATCTGTGGAGCCGCCGAAACGTTATTGGTCGACCGTGCCGGCGCGGCGCAACATCTCAAGCCGCTGATTGCAGCGCTCATTGATGCGGGCTGCACGGTGCGCGGTGACGCCGATGCATGCAATGCCGATCATCGGGTAGAAGCGGCCGGCGAAGAAGACTGGTCGACCGAATATCTCGATAGGATCATCTCGCTGCGAGTTGTTGACGGTGTCAAAGGTGCGATGGCGCATATCGAAACCTATGGTTCGCAGCATACCGACACAATCGTAACGGGCAATGCGGATACGGCCGACCATTTCCTAGGTGAACTTGATTCGGCGATCGTCCTACACAACGCCTCGACGCAATTTGCCGATGGCGGCGAGTTCGGTTTTGGCGCGGAAATCGGTATCGCGACCGGCAAGATGCATGCTCGCGGGCCGGTGGGCCTGGAACAACTGACCTCGTTCAAATATCAGGTGCGCGGCATCGGCCAGACACGTCCCTAGGCCATGAATTTGGAGTCGGGGCAATTACATAAGGCATTGCTTGGCGGTGGTTGGGCCGTCTTTTGTGTTGCTTATTGTCTGATTGAAACCTTCTTGACATCCTTAGGCTCGACCCAAGGTCATCAAAAAGGGATATCCACCCCACCAATTTCACTTCGAAGGCGGAGTGAGCACACTATCTGGCCATATGCGAATGCCCTCAATCTGGGGAGGCGGGAACATGTTGCGGATACCGCCGGTTGACGGACAGCGCATCGGGCTGTTCGGCGGTTCGTTTAACCCGCCGCATGTCGGGCATCTGGCGGTCAGCCTTGAGGCCTTGAAGCGACTGCAGCTTGACTGGGTGTGGTGGATGGTGTCGCCGCAGAACCCGCTGAAAGACCCTCTCGAAAGCGGCGATTTTGCTGAGCGTTTTGCAAGCGCTGCACAACTGGCGCGGCATCCCCGCTTGATCGTCACCGACGTCGAACGGCAATTGGGCACACGAACGACGGCACAGGGCTTCAGGCGATTGGCACCTATCTTCGAGCGCGGCCGGTTTGTGTGGATTATGGGCGCGGACAGTTTTGCCGGTCTGCACCGCTGGAACGACTGGCGGGAGATACCGGCCACGTTGCCTCTGGCCGTGTTCGACCGTCCCGGCTGGTCGCTGAGAGCATTATCGTGCCCTGCGGCTCAACTCCATGCAGATAGACGGATTGACCCCTATGATGCGGCCTGTCTGTGTGATGTCGTAGCACCCGCCTGGAGCTTCATATCGATTCCCTTGCGCCACGAAAGCTCAAGCGAATTGCGCAACATTGTGCAACAATAATGTCATCGACTTTCCCTAAACTGGCTCTTGCAAGAGGGTTGCAGAAGGCCGTAATCTGATTCGTGTAAGCAACCCTTTGAAAAGGAACCCTGCGCGAACGTGATTGCCAAGCGAATTTTTGACAGTGCTGCTGCCGAATACAATCGTTTGCGCGCTTGCAAAGAGGAACTGAACCCTGCCAACCCAGACCAAATCAAGCGGTGCACAAGCTGGCACCGCGGCGAATGCTGTTGTGCCTAACCGCAAAACAAAATCCAAATTGCTGAAGACTATCATAGCCTGTCTTGAGGATGCCAAGGCCGAGGATGTCGTGATCCTCGATCTTGACGGCAAGGCGGCGATTGCCGACCAGATGGTGATTGCCTCCGGGCGCTCCAATCGGCATGTTTCAGCGATCACCGATCAACTGGAACAGGCCCTCAAGACGGCCGGTTTCAAGGAGATGCGTGTCGAAGGATTGCCGCATTGCGACTGGGTTCTGGTCGACACTGGCGATGTGGTGGTCCACGTGTTCCGTCCGGAGGTAAGAAGCTTCTACAATCTGGAGAAACTGTGGTCGCCGCACGCACCGGCCGAACAGGCTGTGCATTAGGACCGGCCAGTTCCGCGACCGGCAGTGTCGGTTGGTTCTTGAGGTCTAAGAGTAGAGTAATTGGCGTCGGTTCGCGCCTGCTAGACTATTCCCAGGGTACGGCCAGGGGACGGTTGGTCAGGCAGTGTAACCCCATGTTGTGCAACTGACTTGGAAGCTGGGCATATTACTTGAAGCTACAGATAGCGGCGATCGGAAAACTCACGGATGGGCCTGAACAGGCGCTTGCTGGGCAGTATTTCGAGCGGGCAGGGCAGTTGGGGCGCCAGATCGGAATTACGTCATTTACCGTGACTGAGCACGCCGAATCGCAGGCCAAGACGAGCGAGCTGCGAAAGGCCGATGAGTCAGCGAGGTTGTTGAGTTCGTGTCCGAGCATTGCGTTTCTGATCGCGGTCGATGAACGCGGTAAGGAAATGTCGTCGACTGAATTTGCACGCCATCTCGGCCGGCTGATCGACAACGGTACGCGCGAAGTCAGTTTCCTGATCGGTGGACCGGACGGTCATGCGGCTGCTGTGCATGCGCGGGCCGGTCTAATCCTGCCGTTCGGCAAGCTGACCTGGCCGCATCGTTTGGCGCGAGTAATGCTGGCCGAACAGATTTACCGTGCGGTCACTATTTTGGTCAATCATCCCTATCACCGCGATTGACCAGTAATTCGTTAATAGTTCAAGCGTAAGTGTGTGGGGTGGTCAGATTTGCACCATGTGACCGGCATATCGTGAACTTGTTTGTCAATTACCCAATGCGATATGGAGATCGAATTGCACCTATTGGCAAAATTTCTGCCGGTTTTTGCGCTTGGTCTGCTGTACAGCGCAGGGCCGGGTGATGCCGCGGAAGATGAACCGTCGGCGAAGCTCAATCGCGTCCAACAGCAGATTGATCAAACCTATTCAAGGCACAAGGCGCTGAGCGATGAGTTGAAAGCGCTGCGTAACGAAGAAGAGCAGATCTCCAGCCGGCTGATCAATCTGGCTTCGCGCATTCAGACCCGTGAATCGATGATTACTGCCGGTGAGCGGCGCATTTTGACACTTGGTAAGCAATATCAGAGCCTGCGTAACAATCTGAATGAGCGGCGTGAGGCGCTGACGAAGCTGCTCGCGGGTCTGCAACGACTTGAGAGAAACCGGCCGCCGCCGCTTGCAACCCAGCCCGACGATGCGGTTGCGGCGATCCGCGGCGCTATGTTGTTTGGCGCCGTTGTGCCGGCACTCAATGCCGAGACGGCGGCATTGGCCCGCACGCTCGCCGAGCTCGACACGCTCAGGGCGCGGCTCATGACCGAACAGGCTGAGTTGCGCGAGCATTTGTCTAAGCTTGACAAGGCACACAAAGAGATTGCCGAACTACATGCGCGCAAATCGGTGTTGATTAAGAAAACCGGAGCGCATCTCGACGCTGAGACTAAGCGAGCCCTCCGGTTGGCCGGCAAGGCGAAGTCGCTAAAGCAATTGGTTGAGGCCCTGGCCAAAGCACGCAAGCGCAAGCGAGAAGAAGAAGCGGCCGAACTTGCTGAACGCGAACGTTTGCGACAGATGGCGACGCTTAACTTCAAGGCCACACGAGGTCAGATAGAATATCCGGCGCAAGGTCGATTGATTCGCCGCTTCGGCGAAAAGGACAGTCTAGGTAATATTTCCAAAGGAGTTTACATTGCAACCAGGCGGGATGGCCAAGTAACAGCCCCAGCGGGCGGAAAAGTCGAGTATGCCGGGGAATTTCGCTCATATGGTAAACTATTGATATTGGATGTCGGGCAAGGCTATCATATATTGCTGGCAGGACTTGAAAGGTTGACTGCTGAAACCGGGCAATTCGTCAAGGCTGGTGAGCCAATTGGTCAAATGGGGAACACATCCGCTCGCGGAACTTTGGTTGGCGAGGAGTTGGATTTTAAGAAACCGATCCTATACGTTGAATTCAGGGTCAAAGGACGGGCAGTAGATTCATCATCGTGGTGGATCGGTAACCGAAAAGAGGCGCGTCGATGATGCGAAGAAATTTCTGGAAGTCGGCTTGTTTTGTAGCGCTCGGCGCGATCATGTCCAGCGCACTGATGCAAGCTTTGAACGTTGCCAGCGCGTCCAACTCGGACACCTACCGGCAACTTAATTTGTTTGGTGACGTATTTGATCGCGTCCGCTCCGATTACGTTGAATCACCTAACGAAGAAAAACTCATCGATGCCGCGATTAACGGCATGCTCGCCTCGCTCGATCCGCACTCCAGCTACATGAACCCGAAACGGTTCAAGGACATGCAGCAGCAGACCCGTGGTGAATTCGGCGGTTTGGGCATCGAAGTGACCATGGAAAACGGACTGGTCAAGGTGGTGGCGCCGATTGATGATACCCCGGCGGCTCGTGCTGGGCTACGGGCCAATGATCTGTTGACACATCTTGACGGCGTGCAAATTCTCGGCATGACCCTTAATGAAGCTGTCGACAAGATGCGCGGACGGGTAAAGACGTCCATTATTCTGACGGTCAAACGCCCAGGCGTGGACGAACCGTTCGACGTCAAAGTGGTGCGCGACGTAATCCGCATCCGTTCGGTCAAGCATGATGTCGAGGGTGATGAAGATATTGCCTATGTGCGGATTTCTTCGTTCAGCGAACAGACCCAGTCAGGATTGGAACGGTCAATCAAGAAGCTCAGTGAGCAGATCGGCGACAAGCTGAAAGGCTATATAATTGACCTGCGCAACAATCCAGGCGGATTGCTGGATCAGGCGATTTCCGTTTCAGACACATTTCTAGAACGTGGCGAGGTCGTTTCGACCCGTGGTCGCAATGCCAGCGAAAGCCAGCGGTACAATTCGCAAGCAGGTGACCTGACGAACGGCAAGCCGATTGTCGTGCTGATCAATGGTGGATCTGCTTCGGCATCGGAAATCGTTGCCGGCGCATTGCAGGATCACAAACGGGCGACGGTACTCGGCACTCGCTCGTTCGGCAAAGGTTCAGTGCAAACCATCATTCCGCTCGGCTCCCAGGGTGCGATCCGGCTGACGACGGCGCGGTACTATACACCTTCCGGCGAATCCATTCAGGCCAAGGGTATCCGGCCGGATATCGTCATTGAGCAAGAGCTGCCGGAAGACCTGAAGAAATCAGCGGCGGCGCGCAAGGCGCGTGGCGAAGCTTCGCTGCGGGGGCATCTCAAGAATGAAGGTGAGTCGCAGGAAAAATCCGGTTCGTCGGCCTATGTGCCGCGCGAAAAGGAAAAGGACCTGCAGTTGAAGGCAGCGATCGACCTGCTGTACGGCAGAGAGGTCAGATCGCAAGCTGCAAAGGTCGAGCCGGCGCCGGCGACGACAAAAAATTAGTTGGGTGCAACCGGGCGGCTGGTTGAGTGACGCAGCAACACCGGATGGCGAACAGCAGAGCGGGATGCTGAGAAGCATCCCGTTTTTGCTTGTAAAATTCAAACTGAGTCGGCGGAACGCACAAGCGCCACAAACTGAATCTCAACAGACACGCTCTAGATCAAGAAGACTTCAGGTCGGACCAGTTCAAAGTCTTAGACTTTATCCCGCGGAAGTGCGGGTATAATGGCGGCGCGAATCACTGACCCAATTCCCATTGCTTTGCCTCATGATATCAGATGACCTGAGACAACCATTGAAGCGCCGCCGGTTGCGCGACCGACTGGCCAAGCTGAAGCCGTCACTGCTGCAGTCGGCAACCGCATTGACCGTGCTCTGTGCTGCCGGGCTGACCGCCTGGGCGGTGAAGACAGGGGATCCTATGGCGGGAGAACCGATTGTCACGGTGGCTATCGAGCGCGGCGATCCGATCGTCACCTCCTCGGTCAAAAAGCCGGGAGACGGCAAGTCGCCCGAGAGCGCATCGGACGATGCGTTGATGCTGCAACCATCGGGGGAAACTGTGGCGCTCGACGAAGTGGAGATCAGCCAGCAGCAGGCGGCGATCATTCAGCCCTCGCGCCAACGGCTCGTGGCGGCTCCGGTTCGCTCAGTGAGCGAAAAGGGTCCATTCGGCACGTTGCCGCGTATTGCCAGGAACGGCAAGAAGCCATGGCTGGTGTATGCCCGGCCGGTCAATCAAAGGGTCTTGACCACCGATACCCCGCGCATTGCCATTGTGCTCGGTGGCATGGGGCTAAACAAGAGGCTGACAGAGCAAGCGATCAAAGAACTGCCGGGCGAGGTCACTCTGGCATTTGCACCGTATGGCAAAAGGCTACAAAGACAGATCAACATGGCGCGCCGGGCCGGCCATGAGGTGATGCTGCAGCTGCCGATGGAGCCGTTTGGTTATCCTGCTGTCGATCCGGGTCCCAAAACCCTGCTGGTCAAAGATGCAGCCGATGTGACCATTAAAAATCTCAGATGGCATATGAGCCGGTTTTCCGGCTATATCGGCATCATCAACTATATGGGCGCGCGGTTTACTTCGCAGGGTGACGGTATCGGCCATGTGCTGAGCGACATCAAGAAACGCGGTCTTGTTTATCTTGACGACGGCACATCGAAGCGTTCCATTGTTCCGTCTTTAGGACAAGTAGTGAATGCGCCGGTGCGGACCACGAATATGATTATCGACAACGAGCTATCCTTTAACGCCATTACCGCATCACTTACTCATCTGGAGCAGCAGGCGGCGAATGACGGGTTCGCTATCGGCGTTGGCAGTGGGTTGGCACTGACGATCGATGCGTTGTCTTCATGGGCCCGCGATTTGTCATCGCGCAACATCATCCTGGTGCCGGTGAGCGCTGCCTACAGGCCACGCCAGAGCTGATCCTGTCATGTCCACAAAAGAGCTTCCCTACCGGCCCTGTGTCGGTGTCATGCTGATCAACCGCGCCGGTCTGGTGTGGATCGGCCATCGCATCATTCAGCCTAAAGACGATGAGGCCCTAGGGGTCGGCATGTGGTGGCAGATGCCGCAGGGTGGCATCGACGAGGGCGAGGACCTTGCGAGCGCCGCGCTACGCGAACTTGGTGAGGAAACCGGTGTGACGTCGGCCGAGATCATCGAGGAATCGCCGCGCTGGTATTGCTACGAGCTACCGCCACATCTAATCGGCATATCCTGGAAGGGCCGCTATCGGGGCCAGAAGCAGAAGTGGTTTGCCGTCAGGTTCACCGGTGACGATGTCGAAATCGACATCTCAGGTGTTGGCCACAAGCCGGAATTCGATGATTGGCGCTGGGCGCGGATGGACGAGCTGGCTGAGTTGATCGTGCCGTTCAAGCGCAAAGTCTATGATCAGGTCATCACCGATTTTCGCCATCTCGGAGCGTGAGGGTTTAAGTTCTGTTCCCTATCCTTTGTGGGGGTAAGAAGGGGCGCTGGCGCTCTAGGACCACCAATGTATTGCACAGCCGCTCATCCCCTACTCTGCTCTGCAAGCAGGAGAGGGAGTCAGACGGAAGCTGTCAGCGCACAGTCCGTCGTAGAACCAATGTCAAATTATTGACTGGCATTTCGATGATCTTCGATACCTGCAGATCGTGTCGGCCGGCGACCTGCTCGACTTGGGAAATATCGCGGACGCCCCAACTGGAATTGCGGCATCTCAGGTTTTCATCGAAGGCCTGATTGCTGGGTGCGGTGTGTTCACCACTGCAGCTGAACGGACCGTAGATGAACAGCGTGCCGTTTGCCGTCAACCTCTTTGCAGAGCCTTCGATGAGCCCGACTGCGGCCTGCCAAGGTGCAATATGGATCAGGTTTACTGCAAGGATCGCATCAAACTCTGCCGGCCACTGGTCAATTGCTTCCCCGTTCAGCCATGATGCTGCGGTGACGTCGACTAGGCTGGCCGGTCTGATGTTCCTCGCAGCGGCATGCTGGGCCCAGGCGTTGATGCTTTCGATGCTTCTGGGATCGACATCGCTGGGCCAAATTGTCGCCTGCGGCCAACGCTCGGCGAAATAGGCGGCATGCTGGCCAGTGCCGCTGGCGATTTCCAAAACGTTGGGATACTGCGTGCGGATATAGGTCTGCAAAACGTCTAGGATGGCAACCTTGTTGCGGTGAAACGCCGGTGCATCTAATCGCGCCTCGCCGCGCGGCTGCGCCATGTCAGCGCTATAGTCGAAAGTTCGCTTTCCGGTCATTCGCTGCAGCCGTAAGTGTCGCTTGGTGCCAGTTCAGGTCTGGTGCCATGGAATCACCACACCCTAGGGTGTACGTTCAATCTTAACCTTGGCGCGCAAGTCCTGCAGGGCTTGCTGGATCCGCTCGCCGGCAATCGCATCACGCACCTGATCCTTCACCGTGTCGAAGGCTGGCTTGGCCTTTTCACGGCTTTCTTCGACCTTGATCACATGCCAGCCGAATTGCGTCTGTACCGGGGTTGCTGAATGGGCGCCGGGCTTCAGAGTGAAGGCTGCCTGTTCGAATGGTGGAACCATTTGTCCCCTGCCAAAGAAGCCGAGATCGCCGCCCCTTGGACCGCTCGGGCCGGTGGATTTGGCTTTGGCCAGTTCGGCGAAATCGGCTCCCTTGTCTAGCTCGGCAATGATCTCCTTTGCCTCTTCTTCGGTCTTGCTCAGAATGTGACGCGCCCGGATTTCCATTTGGGCCGGCTGATTACCGACAATGTCGTCATAGCGCGCGCGTATCTCGGCATCGGTGATCTTACTGATGACATTGCTCTCGACATAGGCATCGCGCAAGGCACGGTCTTCAGTCCATTTGATTCGGTTCTTTACAGCCGGCGTCTCGGCGAGACCAGCGGCACGGGCGGCATCCGCCAAAAGGCGCAGATCAATGACCGCACTGAGAATTGCTTCAGCACGCTGGTCGGCTGGGATGCGCCGAATGGCATCGCCGAGGTCCTGGGTCGCCAGTTCGACTTCGGCGCTAGTGACCGGCTTGCCGTCTATGGTGGCTAACGTCTTGTCTTGAGCATGGGCGCTCGTCGACGTGAGAGTAAAGAGGGTCAGCATCGCTGCTGCGCCTATGGAAGCAGTAAGCCGGATCATGATCGGCTCCTTCATGCGCGAGGGGTTGACTGCCGTGTATCCTTTGGTTGCCCCCGCGCGGCGCCTGCGCGGCAGCTGGCAGTACCGATCAAAGAGCAGATTGCAGCTGCTTCAACTGGTCCAGAGTTTCCTGGGCCTCTTGCCGTTTGGCATCGTCAGTCGCATCGGTGACGTCTTCCTCGGCATTCCTGATCTGCTGGGCGAGAGCTTCAGCGTCGAGATCATCCATGTGGATTGCCTCTTCAGCGAGTACGGTGAGACCGGCCGGATTGACTTCGGCGAAGCCGCCACGCACGAAGATGCGATCCTGCTTGCCGTCATCACCAACAACATCGATGATCCCCGGCCGCAGAGTCGAAAGAACTGGTGCGTGGCTCGGTAAGACACCAAACTCGCCCTCACTGCCAGGCACCGTCACCTGCTTCACATCGCCCGACATCAGCAGCCGTTCGGGGCTCACGAGTTCAAATTTCAGCTTTTCCGCCATAATGGCGCTTTCCTTTGCGGTTTACGCGGCTTCGGCGGCCATGCGCTCGGCTTTTTCAATTGCCTCATCGATCGAGCCGACCATGTAGAAGGCCGCTTCAGGGAGGTGGTCGTATTCACCGGCGCACAGACCCTGGAAGCCCTTGATAGTGTCTTCCAGCGAGACGAGCTTGCCGGGCGAGCCGGTAAACACCTCAGCGACGAAGAACGGCTGTGAGAGGAAGCGCTCGATCTTGCGGGCACGGGCAACCGCCAGTTTATCTTCTTCCGACAGCTCGTCCATGCCGAGAATGGCGATGATATCCTGTAGGGCCTTATAGCGCTGGAGAATCTCCTGGGTCTCGCGGGCAACGGCATAGTGCTCATCACCGATGATGCGCGGATCAAGCATCCGAGATGTCGAGTCTAGAGGATCGACGGCCGGATAGATGCCCTTTTCGGCAATACCGCGCGACAGCACTGTTGTGGCATCGAGGTGGGCAAACGAAGTGGCCGGCGCCGGGTCGGTTAGGTCGTCGGCCGGGACATAAATCGCCTGCACCGAAGTGATCGAACCCTGCGTTGTGGTGGTAATGCGCTCCTGCATGGTCCCCATGTCCGTGGCGAGTGTCGGCTGATAGCCAACCGCTGACGGAATTCGGCCGAGCAAGGCCGAGACTTCTGAACCGGCTTGCGTGAAGCGGAAGATGTTGTCGACGAAAAAAAGCACGTCCTGGCCTTCGTTGCGGAAATGCTCGGCCACGGTCAGGCCGGACAGTCCGACACGGGCGCGGGCGCCAGGCGGCTCGTTCATCTGGCCGTACACAAGTGCGCATTTCGACCCTTCACCGCCGCCTTCCTTGTTCACGCCGGACTCAATCATTTCCCAATACAGGTCGTTGCCTTCGCGGGTGCGCTCACCGACTCCGGCGAACACGGAATAACCACCGTGTGCCTTGGCGACGTTGTTGATCAGTTCCATGATCAGCACGGTCTTGCCGACGCCGGCGCCGCCGAACAGGCCGATCTTGCCGCCTTTTGCGTAAGGTGCGAGCAGGTCGACGACCTTGATGCCGGTAACGAGGATTTCAGCTTCGGTCGACTGTTCGACAAATGCCGGCGCATCCTGATGGATCGCCCGCATGGCCTTGGTCTTTACCGGGCCGGCTTCATCGACCGGCTCACCAATGACATTCATGATGCGGCCAAGGGTTTCGTCGCCGACCGGCACCTTAATGGGTGCTTCGGTATCGACCACGGCCTGACCACGCACGAGGCCCTCACTGGAATCCATTGCGATGGTGCGTACGGTGTTTTCGCCAAGATGCTGGGCAACTTCAAGGATCAGCCGGTTGCCGCCATTGTCGGTTTCCAGCGCGTTGAGGATTTCCGGCAGGTGGTCTTCGAACTGCACGTCGACGACGGCGCCCATAACCTGGCGGATCTGACCGGTCTTGCCGCTACTTGCGGCTCCCTTGGCGGCTGTCTTCGTTGCGGGTGCTCTGGCCATCTTGTCTGGTCCTTCCCTTTGCGTATTCCTTTATAGCGCTTCGGCGCCGGAGATGATTTCAATGAGTTCCTTGGTGATCTGGGCCTGGCGCTGACGATTGTAGGACAAAGTCAGCTTATCGATCATTTCACCGGCATTGCGGGTGGCATTGTCCATGGCGCTCATGCGGGCCCCCTGCTCGGAGGCGGCGTTCTCCAAGAGAGCGCGGAATATCTGGATTGCAACATTGCGCGGCAACAGCGTTTCGAGAATCTCGGTCTCGTCCGGTTCGTAATCATAAATCGCACCGGCTAGATCAAGTGGCTCGACTTCTGCTTCTGCCTCGACCTGGCTGGGGATCAGCCGTTGTGCGGTCGGAACTTGCGAAATCACCGACTTGAATTCCGAATAGAACAGGGTGCAAATGTCAAACTCGCCGTTGTCGAACATTTCGAGCACCCGGCTGGCAATGTCGTGTGCATTGACAAAGCCGATCTGGCGGACGCCGCGCAGATTGATCGTATCGATGATGCGCTGGCCGTGCAGGCGCTTGAGGGCATCAAAGCCCTTCTTGCCGACACACAGGATTTGAACGGTCTTACCTTCGCTGATCAGATCGTCGGCGTGTTCGCGGGCAAGTTTGGCAATGGAGGAGTTGAAGCCGCCGCACAGGCCCCGTTCGGCAGTGCAGACCAACAAAAGATGGTTGTCGGTCTTGGCGGTGCCCGCAAGCAACGGTGGGGCATCGTCACGGCCTTCCATGGCGGCAGAAAGATTGGCCAGCACCGAGGCCATGCGCTGGGAATAAGGACGTGCAGCCTCGGCCGCTTCTTGGGCGCGGCGCAATT
Source organism: Pseudomonadota bacterium (assembly GCA_016522385.1). Classification (GTDB taxonomy): domain Bacteria; phylum Pseudomonadota; class Alphaproteobacteria; order Rhizobiales; family Aestuariivirgaceae; genus JABDJG01. Next base: position 635 of record JAEKFU010000678.1, on the reverse strand, counting down.
TGGCCGCCGCCACCATCTGCATCGCCTTGGTGATCTTCTGCGTCGCCTTGACGCTGGCAATGCGATTTCTGAGATCCTTTAGACTGGGCATCCAGGAAGACTCGTCCTTTTGTTACTCAACCCTATGCCGCGAATGCTTTGGTGAAGCTGTCAACGACGTCTTTGAGCTTTTCATCGCTATCGCTGCTCAATTCTCTCTCGTCGCGGATGGTGGCCAGCAAATCGGCGTGGTTGTCACGCATATGACGCAGGAAATTCTGCTCGTAGGTGCCCACATCGCTCACTTCGATGCCGTCGAGATAGCCGTTCACACCGCAGTAGATCACGACAACTTGCTCTTCGGTCTTGAGTGGCGAAAACTGTGGCTGCTTTAGCAGCTCGGTCAGCCGTGCGCCGCGGTTCAGCAGGCGCTGGGTGGCGGCATCAAGGTCGGAGCCGAACTGGGCAAAGGCGGCCATTTCGCGATACTGCGCCAGTTCGCCCTTAATCTTGCCGGCAACCTGCTTCATGGCTTTCACCTGGGCGGCCGAGCCGACGCGTGACACGGACAGACCGACATTCACCGCGGGACGGATGCCTTGATAGAACAGGTCCGTTTCCAGAAAGATCTGGCCATCGGTGATTGAGATCACATG
>JAEKFU010000635.1 GCA_016522385.1 Pseudomonadota bacterium | reverse complement strand
CGTTTAAGGAGAACTGCCCGGACCTGCGCAACTCAAAGGTGATCGATATCATCCGCGAACTCAATGAGTTTAATGCCAAGGTCGACGTTTATGACCCCTGGGTGGAGCACGGCGAAGCCAAGCGCGAGTTCGGCCTGGAGCTCATTCAAAGCAAGCCTGAAATCGGCGCCTATGACGCCGTCATCCTGGCCGTCGGCCATCGCGAGTTCGCAGCCTTGGGCCCCGAGCGCCTGCGCGCATTCGGCAAGCAGGGCGCGGTGTTTTTCGACGTAAAGGCAGTAGTCGACAAATCCGACAGCGACGGACGGCTCTAGATGAAGGTTCTCGTCACCGGAAATGCCGGTTTCATCGGCTTCCATACCGCCAAGGCCCTGATAGAGCGCGGCGACACGGTCATCGGCTTCGATGTCGTCAACGATTACTATGACCGCTCGATCAAGGAAGCCCGGCTCCAGGTCCTCGAACAAGCCGCCCGCAAGACCAATGCGGGCTATGAGTTCGTGCGAGCCAATCTGGCCGATGCGGATGTCGTCAACGCGTGCTTCAAGGACCACAAGCCCGACCGCGTCATCAATCTGGCCGCCCAGGCCGGTGTGCGCTACAGCCTGGAAAACCCGCATGCCTATGTGGAATCGAACATCGTCGGCTTCACCAACCTGCTGGAGGCCTGCCGCCACCACGCCACCGAGCACCTGACATACGCCAGTACATCAAGCGTCTACGGCGCCAATACAAGGATGCCGTTTTCCGAACATGAGGGCGTCGATCATCCGCTGCAATTCTACGCCGCCTCCAAGCGCGCCAACGAACAGATGGCCCATGCCTATAGCCACCTTTATCGCCTGCCGACCACGGGCCTGCGATTCTTCACCGTCTACGGCCCATGGGGCCGCCCCGACATGGCGCTGTTCCTGTTCACCAGGAACATCCTCGAAGGCAAGCCGATCAAGGTCTTCAATCACGGCAACCACACCCGCGATTTCACCTATATCGATGACATCGTCGAAGGCGTCATACGGACCAGCGACAAGATCGCAGAACCGGACGCCGACTGGAACAGCGACAACCCGGACCCTGCCACCAGCAATGCACCGTTCCGGATCTTCAACATCGGCAACAATGCGCCGGTCAAACTCGGCGAGTACATTGCGGCCATTGAAGACGCGCTCGGCATGAAGGCGGAGCGCGAGCTGTTGCCACTGCAACCAGGTGACGTGCCGGATACGTTTGCCGATGTCGGCGAGCTGGTAGAAGCTGTCGGATACAAGCCGTCGACAGCGGTACGCGACGGTGTCAAAGCCTTTGTCAACTGGTATCGGGAATATTATGGGGTTTGATACAAGTCCGGCGCACCTGGAGCATGCCGTGTTTGATCGGCAAAAGCCCGTACCCTCGCCCATCCACCCGTTGTGCAGGGAATCTGCGCGTGTGTTCATGATCTTTGCGACAGCGCTCTTCTCGCGCGCCGGGAACGGAGGCGACCTGTGAAGGGTATCATCCTGGCAGGAGGTGCGGGGACGCGACTCTATCCAGCAACCCTCGCGATCTCCAAGCAGCTATTGCCGGTTTTTGACAAGCCGATGATCTACTATCCGCTGGGCGTGTTGATGCTCGCCGGCATTCGGGAAATTCTTGTCATTTCGACCCCGAGGGACGTGCCCCAGTTTCAGGCTCTTCTTGGCGACGGCAGCGAGTTTGGCCTGTCGTTTTCCTATGCCGAACAGCCCCACCCCGGCGGCCTGGCCGAAGCGTTTATCATCGGTCGCGAATTCGTCGGATCAAGCAACGTCGCACTGGTCTTGGGCGACAACATTTTTTTTGGACATGGCATGTCCGAGCTCTGTCTCGAGGCTGCAAAATTGCAGAAAGGCGCTACGGTATTCGCCTATCAGGTGGATGATCCACAACGCTACGGCGTGGTCGAATTCGACCACGAGACCGATATCGCCAGGACAATCGAGGAAAAGCCTGCCGTCCCCAAATCCGACTGGGCGGTCACCGGACTGTATTTCTACGACAACGACGTTCTCGATATCGCGGCATCAATCGAGCCGTCAGCCCGCGGCGAGCTTGAAATAACCGACGTCAATCTTGCCTATCTACAAAGAGGAGACCTGCGCGTTACCCGCGTAGGACGCGGGTATGCCTGGCTCGACACGGGAACCCATGAAAGCCTGCATGAGGCTTCTGCGTTTGTTCGCACCATCGAACACCGCCAGGGCCTCAAGGTGATGTGCCCTGAAGAGATCGCCTTGGAACGCGGCTATCTCGGCGCCGAAGCGGTGCTTGCAAGAGCCACCCGGCTGGGCAACACCGACTATGCCAAATACCTCATCCGACGCGCGAAGGATTTTGGCGATGGTTGACGTAAGACCGCTTTCAATCGATGGCGTCGTCGAGATCACAGTGCCGAGACACGGTGATGAGCGAGGGTTCTTCTCAGAAGTCTATAATCGTAGTGCGCTGGCCGAAGCCGGCATCGACCTCACGTTCGTTCAGGACAACCATTCACGCTCAAAAGCCGTCGGCGTGCTGCGCGGACTACACTACCAGGAGCCACCTTTTGCGCAGGACAAGCTTGTCAGGGTGTCGCGCGGCAGGATCTTCGATGTAGCCGTCGACATTCGAAAAGACTCCCCACAGTTCGGCCAATGGGTGGCCGTTGAAATATCAGCCGAGGCCTGGAACCAGGTTCTGGTGCCCAAGGGCTTCGCGCATGGCTTTGTGACCCTCGAGCCGGACACCGAGGTGCTCTACAAGGTGACAGCGCCCTACTCTGCCAGCCATGATCGCTCGATCCGGTTTGACGACCCGGAGATCGGCATCGCATGGCCAATCGACAAGTCTGAACTCCAGCTCTCTGAAAAGGATGCCAATGCGCCGTTATTGAACGACGTCACCACGGAGTTCGTCTTTGAGTAGATCTCTAACAAAGACTGTCATGGTGACCGGCGGGGCCGGCTTCATTGGTTCGGCCGTCTGCCGTCACCTGATTGCCACCGGCAATTACACGGTCATCAATGTCGACAAGCTCACCTATGCCGGCAACCTTGCCTCCCTCAAGCCGATCGACAACAACCCGGCCTATCATTTCCAGCAGGTCGATATCTGTGACGGCGCTCGGATTCTCGACCTTTTGCAGCGCTACGACGTAGAATTTGTCATGCATCTGGCCGCCGAAAGCCACGTCGACCGTTCGATTGACGGGCCGGCAGCCTTTCTGGAAACCAATGTGGTGGGAACCTTTTCTCTGCTGCAGGCGGCACGTTCCTATTGGGAAGCGCTGCCGGCCGAGCGGGCCGGCGCGTTCCGTTTTCATCACGTTTCCACCGATGAAGTCTTCGGTGACTTGCCGTTTGACAGCGGCATTTTCACCGAAGAGACGTCATATGCGCCCTCCTCGCCCTATTCTGCGTCCAAGGCGGCCTCGGACCATTTTGTCCGCGCCTGGCATGAGACCTATGGCCTGCCGGTGGTGCTTTCCAACTGCTCGAACAATTACGGCCCCTACCAGTTCCCGGAAAAGCTCATCCCCCTGGTGATCCTGAACGCCATGGAGGCAAAGGAGCTGCCGGTTTACGGCAAGGGCGAGAATGTTCGCGACTGGCTGCATGTCGAAGATCACGCACGCGCCCTTGAAACCGTCATGACCCAAGGCAGGATCGGCGAAAGCTACAATATCGGCGGCAATGCCGAGCGCACCAACCTCTCCGTGGTCGAAGCGGTCTGCGACATCCTTGACAAAGCGCACCCTTTGGCGGGCGACGCCGCAAGACGCGACCTCATTCGCTTTGTCACCGATCGGCCCGGTCACGACCGCAGATATGCAATTGATGCCTCCAAAGCAGAACGCGAACTGGGCTGGTCGCCGCGTGAGACCTTTGAAAGCGGTTTGGCGGCCACCATCGACTGGTATGTGAACAATGAATGGTGGTGGCGGCCCCTCAGAGACACACGCTATTCCGGCAAACGCCTAGGCATGGCCGCCACGACAAAACAGGTTTCGACTTGAAGCTCCTTGTCACCGGCACAAAGGGACAGCTCGCCCGTGCGCTTTACGAGCGCGCCGCCGATGACGACGCGATCGATCTTACCTGCATCGGCCGGCCCGATCTTGATCTCGCCGAGGCAAGCTCGATCAGGTCGCCAATCCACGATCTGAAACCCGATGCGGTGATCAGCGCGGCTGCCTATACCGCGGTAGACAAGGCAGAAGACGAGCCCGACCAGGCCGATCTTATCAACGCGGTGGCCCCTGGTGAAATTGCCAAGGCGGCAAGGGAGATCGGTGCCGCGATCATCCATCTTTCAACGGACTATGTATTCGACGGCGACAAGACGGGGTCCTACTCGGAAACCGATGCCGTCAATCCAAAATCGGTCTACGGCTCATCCAAGCTCAAGGGCGAGCGCGCCGTTGCGGCGGCAAACCCCAAGCATGTCATCCTGCGCACGGCGTGGGTCTACAGCCCGTTTGGCCACAACTTCGTCAAGTCGATGCTGAGCCTTGCTGAAGGCAGGGATCATCTAAGCGTCGTCGATGACCAGTACGGCAATCCCACATCGGCCTTTGATCTGGCCGATGCGGTATTGACGATCACCAAACAATGGCAACGAAGCGGTCCGACCGGCAAGGTCTACCACTGCGCAGGCACGGGGGCGACGACCTGGTGCCGGCTGGCGCGTCATGTGTTTGCAACGAGCGCCAGGTATTCAGGACCCGTTGCGGAAGTTGCCCCGATAACCTCAGCTGAGTGGCCGACAAAAGCGGCGCGGCCGAAAAACTCTCAACTCGACTGCAGCAGACTTCTCAACGACTATGGCTGGCGCGCGCCTGAGTGGCAGGCATCGGTCGAAAAAGTGATTGCAAGGTTGTTGGATACGGGCAGCGAAACGCCCATATGATCGACCAAGGCACAATAGGGGCCCTAGACCAAAGTCGAATTTGATGATTTAACCGCGGGGCGGCAATTCCAAGTGGATCGGCATCGCAATGTTAGTAAAAGTGAACCCCGACGTGCTCGCCATGTTTCTCGCATTGGCTGTGGTCGTTCTGTCATTGATGCCGCTG
>JAEKFU010000621.1 GCA_016522385.1 Pseudomonadota bacterium | reverse complement strand
GCTGCATACAAAGTGCCAAGATTGTTCGATTTTGTGGAGGCCCTTCCCCGCTCCGGTGTCGGCAAAGTACTGTGGCGCAAGCTGCAGGCCCAGGGTTGACCGGCATGACAGATACACTGACACGTTGCCCTGTCTGTCGTGCCGCAAGCGTCGACGAATTCCTCAGTATCGAAGAAAGACTTTACTGGAAATGCTGGATTTGCGAGGCGCGCTTCATTGATCCAAGGCAGCGGTTGGCGAGCGCGGACGAACGTGACCACTATCTTCTGCACGAGAATGAACCGGATGATCCAAACTATCGCAAGTTTCTGTCGAAAATCTGCAACCCTTTGCTCGACAAGCTGAGCCCGGGCCAACTTGGTCTCGACTATGGATGCGGACCCGGGCCGGCGCTTGCTGAGATGCTGCGCGCGGTAGGCCACAGGGTCCACCTATATGACCCTTTCTTCTTTGCTGATCCAACGCCCTTGTCGCAGACCTATGACTTCATCACTTGTACGGAAACAGCGGAGCATTTCCATCAACCAGCCGATGAATTCGATCGGCTGGATAGGATGTTGCGACCAGGTGGTTGGCTCGGCGTCATGACATGTTTTCAGACAGACGATGCGCGTTTTGCCAACTGGCACTACCGCAAAGACCCAACACATGTGGTATTTTATCGTGAGGAGACGTTTCACGTGATCGCCGCGCAGCGCGGCTGGGCCTGCGAGACACCAGGCAAAGATGTCGCCTTAATGCACAAGGTTTAACGCGGTTACCGGCCTGACAGTCTGCAATACACTTGGGACTACACGTTACTAACCCACACTAGGGTCTGGACTTTGCTTGAACCACTATGAGCTTAGTCATCATCAAGGCGACTTACTGCACCTGGAAAGATGACATGCATGGCCAAATCGAAGTGATCGAGCGAGGCCGAGATCATCGTGCGTCGCGAACCGGTCAAAATGGAGCACGATCGCGCGGTTTCGGGAATTCATGAACAGTTGCGCAAGTTCAAGGTTCACGCCAATGAAACAACCTAACTTTCCTGGCCTATCTAGTGGAAATGGTGGAAATCGAATTCAACGAAATTCTCGGCACGTGAGCCAGGAGCGACCCGGACAATCATCTGCGTCCAGCACGGTCGCTATTGCGCCCAACCAAGTGTCCCCGCCGGTCAACTATGGTTGCACTGCAGGTTGAACCGCGCACGCACGACCGCCAGCATGGCTTGGTCTGCCTCGGTCTTGGTCAGAATGTCCCGCCTGGCGTCAAGAAATTCAGCGAGAATGTCATTTGAGGAAGCTGCCAGCACGAGGGTCTGGCGTCCCTCCTCGGTAAGTTGGACACGTCCGTTTGAAAGTTTGACAATGCCCTGGCCCTCGAGCCAGCCGGTGACGCGCAGCAATAATTCCTGATCGGTCCCCTTTTTGAGGCACTCGCTGATATCGATTTGATCCGGAAAATGCGTCAACAGATCACGCAGTGAAAGAAGTACCCGGTTGCTCACTTTGCCCTCACAGCCGTTGGCAGCCAACCTCCCTGGCCGGCGGCGGTGACAGCCGTGTCGCAACTCGGAATCGTTGCGCACACGCTGTCTCAAAATGACTCAGTTTTTCGCTGGGAACGCAATGCCCCTGTCGCTCAGGGATTTAGCAAGCAATGATTGTGCCGAACTCTAATTGACACTTTCGGTTGCAGACGGATTACTCGGGAATCAGGCTGATGATGTTAGCGTTATCGTCAATTGTACACGCATAATTGCGGCCCTCGGAAGTCAGCCGGACATCATAGACACCGCTGGGGAGCTTGCTTGAGGACAGTGGCAACACCTTGTCGGGCGGCAGACCGAACTGGCTGACCGCAGCGCTCGAGCAGGTCAGCTGAAGATCAGCCGGGGCAGTTTCGGTGGTACTGAGAACCTGTCCGGCATTGCTTTCAGCCGTCGGGCTCGATTGATTTCCGGCGCAGGCAGACAAAGCAAATAGCGATGCAGCGGCACCGGCCAAAGTCCATCGAAACCCCAACATGTCTGGCCTCCTCATTTGCGCGTTAGTTGGTTATACGCCTTTAAGAAGAGAAGCGCCCTGAAAAAGTACAATGACCTTGGCTCCGATTTCGACCCGCCCAAAAAGGTCGGTGACGTCGTCATTGTGCATCCTGATGCAACCTGACGAAATATTGAGACCGATCGACCACGGTTCCGAGGTGCCGTGAATTCGATAAAGTGTGTCACGCTTGCCCTCAAAAAGGTAAAGCGCACGGGCACCCAGCGGATTGTCGGGCCCGCCTGGCATGCCGTCGGCAAATTCCGCCAGTTTGGGATCGCGTTCGACCATCTCCTTGGGGGGGATCCAGCGCGGCCACTTCTGCTTGCGGCCGACCTTGACGATGCCGGTCCAGCCAAAGCCTTCGCGACCTACGCCGATGCCGTAGCGAATCGCCCTTTTGTCGGGAAGCACGTAATAGAGGTAGTGCCGCACGCTGTCGATGATGATGGTACCGGGTTTTTCAGCCGTGCGGAACTTCACGATCTGGCGGCGGAATGTTTCAGGCGTCTGCTTGTGGCGCATGAAGAATTGCCGAGCCCGTTCTGGTGTATAAGCGACCCAGCGACGCTGGTTCTGATCATAGATCTTGGACGATGCCGCATATGCATCTTGCACCATCATCGGCAGCGCCAACCCGACAGCCAGCACAAAGCCGAAGCTCAATTTCTTACCCCAGTCTCGCAACGCTTTTAGACCTCTGTGTGCGACCATATTTGAGTTTGTCATTTGGCGGCCATCCATTCATCGATCCGATCACTGTTTGCGGCAACCCACTGTTTTGCGAAATCGGCCGGCGCGACCCCATCCACCACAATCGCATATGTCATCGCTGAAACCGTATCGACATCGAGCTTGATCGCCGAAAGAAGCCTGGCCGCCGCCGGCTGCGTGTCGATCAAGTTGCTCGCATACGTGACATGTAGAAATGAAGTCGCCCAGGCAACGGCGGCACTGGACTTGGTCAGCCACTGTGGATCATCGGCCGGATTGACTATATTCCAGGCGCGCGGGTCGTGCGGTGGTTCTTCGAGAAACACGATCTCGTGCAGAGAAAACACGTGGTGTGGCGCATAACAGTAAAATGCGATCGGCCGATCCACGGCAACCGCGGCATCAATGGCGGCCATCGCCACGACTTCTTCAGCCTCTAAGAGCTGCATGGTCCTGGCATGCCCGTAGCTCTCGGCCCTGATCCTTTCAATCGAGGTTGATGCCCAATCGCCATCACCGACCCATAACTCCCCTCGGCCATCACCATTGGTGTCGAAGACCCTGGCTTTTTGCGGATCGGCGAGATCCTCGATGCGGCGTATGTTCTCTGTTTCGGCCGTGTGTCTCGTAACACATATTCCTTGTTCGGCCGGCACCGCCTTTTCACTCATGATCACCGACTTTCGACGGATGACGTATTTGTTGTGAAGTGTCATCTGGTTGGGTAGCCAGACTTCCGGGTGGACGTGGATGGTGCCCTCATCCATGCCGGCGAAGATTTCCTCATTTGTCGCGGTTTTCAGAGTCACTTCAAGGTTGAGGCGCTTTTCAAGCACTTCTTTGATGACGTGGGCCGTGGCATTAGCCGACGACCAACTCGGAATGCCGATGACGATATCGGCGGCGCGCGCTGCGCCAATACTCGCGATCAAGCAGATCACCATCAGAGCTGCAGATTTCACAACATTTGGCATTCTAAAATCCTATCGTTGTTCGAATTTCTCTGCGGCAAATTGGAAGTTAATGGACACATAGCCACAGACTAAGTCGAATTGTAGGCAACTGATGACTACCATCCCGATGCTAACTGGGAGAATATGACTGAGGTCGCGGACAACACGTACCCCAAACCCTCGAAAGTATGGGTGGTAGTACTCGGCATCAGGATTTGATTGGTCCGTAAAGGTGGGCCAAATCCGGCCATCGGACGTCGTTACCGAACTTGCCCGATGACCCACATCGCGCTGCGGTCCGTAACTAGCCGAGTGACCGGATTTGGACCATCAAATGGTTCCATATGAGAAAGACACGCTCTAGATAGGCACGCATGAACCAACGGCTACGAGCGCTTTGGTTGTGTAAAGCAAAGTGTTTCTATCTCAACAAGGATGGGGACATGATCACTTAGCCCGGAGCCACACCAATCCTCAAATGTCCCGACGCTGAGATGTCGGATGCCGGGCAACCAGGTGTCTGGCACGAAAACATAGTCAATATGGTAGGTTGGACCTTCTTTCTTGCGGTCACGCCAATAGTGAGTGGGGATGGTTTCGGCTCCTTGAGCCTCGCCGGTCGCTGCATGATAGGCGCTGATTAGACCCAATTGGTCCAGCTTGTCCACCATCACCTTGTGATTGATCCGCCAGCCCGGTTTGTCCCAAATGACGTTGTTGTTGAGATCACCAGCGACGATCGTATCACCCGAGTTGAGGAAGTCGCCGTATATGCTCAACGCGCGACGCAGCGGCCCGAGCTGATGCTTGCGATGGTTACCGCCGCTGGCATTCTGCGCCCAGACAGCCAAAAGATTGAAGTCGACGGGACCGACGATGCGCACCGGCGCGATATATTTCAAAGCTCGATGGTATTCGTCCCTGAGGAGAGCGGTGTAGCTGTTGAACGTGAAGATGCCGAGGCCCTTGTTGGGGTTGTCACCGATCCATACGGGTTCAGCCTCCAGCCAGGCCTCTGCCCCGCGCTTTTTGAGTATGTCCGGTCGCGCACATTCCGAAACAACGGCAATGTCTGGATTGAGATCCAGTAAGGCCTGCGCCTTGCGGTGCAAGGCCATGTTGCAGTTCCAGGCGACAAGGCGCATCACGGACGGCAGATATGATCAAGACCGCTGCGTCGGCGCCATGTAGCTGGCAGCCTCGGCATCGGGTATCGCTTCGCCTGCATAGTCGAAGGTCCCCTTTTCCTTGACTTCCCTTGCGGCCCGCATAAAGGCGCCAAGGGCGGCCCGGGCAAAGGATCCGCCGACGCTAATTCGCTTGACGCCGGCAGCTTGCAGCTGGCCGACCGAATATGTCGTGCACTGGAGCCCCATGACGACGTTGACCGGCTTATCAACAGCTTCACATACCTCACGGATAGCATCGAGACTGGGCAGTCCGGGCGCATAGACAACATCAGCGCCAACGCTGGCGAACGCCTGAAGCCGTTTGATCGTATCGTCAAGATCGTGGCGGCCATATAGGAAGTTCTCGGCCCGTGCAGTCAAAACGAACGGTAAATTCCGAGCTGCTTCGCAGGCCGCCGCGACGCGTTCCACAGTATGCTCAAACCCAAAGATCGGATCATCTGCGTTACCGGTTGCATCTTCAATTGATCCGCCCACCAGACCCGTCTCTGCCGCCAGCCGGATCGTCTCGGCACAGGTTTCAGGCGCGGCACCGAAACCGTCTTCGAGATCGGCCGACACCGGTAAATGCGTGGCCTCGACTATCTCGCGGGCGTTGTGCAGAACCACTTCCCGTGTCAGCCCGGTAGCCGAATCTCGCCGGCCAATTGAGAACGCCAAACCGGCGCTTGTGGTCGCTAATGCCTCAAAGCCCATCGCGGTCAAAATTCTAGCCGTGCCGGCATCCCACGGGTTTGGAATGACAAAGACCCCTTGGCGAACATGCAGCGCATTGAACTGATCGTACTTCTCGGTTTGCGCAATATCCATCGTCCTTGCTCCGTTCATGCTCATTGAGGCCGGGTGGCGGCTAAGCCTTCAAACGCGAAGCCCCGTGAGGCATGCTATTCTATCGTATTGTCAATTCCGGTCAGTAGGGTCCTTTGATATGTCCGCAAAGGCTTACATCATTGTCACGTTGTGGTTTGTGGTCTTTTGGCCGCAAACACAGGCCCTTGCCGACCAAGCGGAGATGGTCGATGTCGAGATCGTACTCGCAGTCGATGCCTCGGGCAGCGTTGACAAACGTGAGCTGCAATTGCAACTGGACGGAATCGCGGCGGCTTTCCGTGATGAGGCCGTGCAGCACGCGATTGGTCAAGGTCCGACGCGAAAAGTCGCGGTGGCAATGCTGATCTGGTCGGACGCCGCCTTTGGAAAATTTCCGACCAAATGGCATATCCTGCACTCGCCCGGTTCAGCCGAACTGTTTGCCATGGCGGTGGAAGAATTTCGCTTGTTGACCGCTGGCGTCTATTCCCTAGGTGGCGGAGGCACAGGGCTCGGGGACGGGCTGGCCCACGCGCTCAAAATGATTGAGAGCAACAAAATCGATGCAAGTCGCCGTGTTGTGGATATCTCCGGGGACGGGATCGAAACGAAACCCTGGAACGATGGGGCCGTACAACTGCCGGAGGCACGCGCCAGAGCGTTAGCGGGGGACGTAATAGTGAACGGCCTAGCCATCACCACGGACGATCCCGGGCTGGCCAAGTGGTATCGCCGCAATGTCGCTGTGGGGACAGGCAGTTTCGTCATGAAGGCTACGACCTTCGATGACTTCAGGCAAGCGATCCGGCAAAAACTGCTGAAGGAGTTCTCACAAACCATTATCAGTCAGAACACCGGATCAGCGCGGTAGCCATAAAGATTCATTGCCGGGAGACGTGGGCTGCCAAGAATGATCTCAGCCGCTTGATGGCGTTTTAATGCGCATATTTGTTGTATTGTAGCCAATGAGCCTTGCCATCGACCCCTTTGAGCGACAGGCCCGATTGCAGGTCGGTCGCATCGAAAGCGTGATGCGCACCGGGATAGGCCAGCAGCTCGATGGAGGTGCCATCATGGAGATTGTTGACCTTCAGCTTCCGACACAGACTGAGTGGTGTCCAGTCATCGGCCTCACCCATCAAAATGAGTACCGGCAGGTCGAAGCGGCGATCTTCTATGCAGTATGGATAGAAGGCAACGACTGCGCTGAAACGATGTGGCAGACGGGCAGTAATCCCCGCATGGTTGACTGCTTCCAACGCCGAAGTGCCGCCGTGCGACCAGCCGATAAGGCCGATACGTTTCGGATCAACAAATGTGAGCCCCTGCAGATAGGCTAGCGCGCCATAGGCATCCAATGCGCGAAATGACGGTGAAACAATTCTGACAGGCCTGGTGCAGACATTGAAGACGCTACGCGGCCGAAAGCTGTCGAGCATCAGCGTGACATAACCTAATTTATTGAGCAGGCTTGCCCAGCGTGCATGGGTCGGGAGAAGTCCGCCACAGCCGTGCATGAGTACGACCGCCGGAAATGGTCCCGGACCGTCAGGCTTGTCGATGTGACCCCAAAGCGGCGAACCTGGTTCCGGTTTCAACTCTTTGCCCTGCGCCTTTGCCTGGCGTCGCTTAAACGCGCTCAGGGGCAACACGACGCTTGAGAAGTGGACGACCTCCGTCGCTCCGGCGGGCGCGGGCAACGCCGAGATCATCACCACACCCAGCCAGACGCACATCAACATCGTCGTCGGCAAAGTCATCTGCATTGCGTTTCCCGCTCAATTCAGACAGAACAGCTGCACCGTAGTATGCCAAGTCCACTTAAGAGACCGGCTTGGGCAAGATCAAGATTGGCTATTGAGGTCAACTTGTGGCCTGTACATCCAGCCCAGCATCAAGGGTGTCAAGAACATGGGGATCTGGTAGCAGCCGATGAACAGCAAGATGGGATCGGTGACAGTAACCGGAAGCGCTGCCAGAAACAGGCCCATATTTCGGTTGCCGGACACGATCGACCACGAAACCCGTTCACCGGCAGACTTCGCCCCGGCCAGCACAAACCAGGCGATAAATTGAAGCGCAAAGTTTGCGACAAAGACGGTACCGAGCATGCCGGCCAATCGCAGCGGCTCTTCGCGCAAAGCAGGGCCGACGGCGGCCATCAAACCGATGACGACAACGGCCAACATGATGGCCGAGAGTCCATCTACGGCGTCGAGTGATCGACTCGTCGGGTCGCGAAACCAGCGGTGCCGGATGACAAAGGCAAGGCCACCGGCGATGGCAATAATGACGAGCAGTTTTGCCGCAGCCGCGACAACGGCGTTTATTGTGCCAAAGGCGGGCGACAACCAGAAGACGGGCACGACGGTGAGCGGCATCAGTGCAGTGCCGGCGATCAGCAACCGCAAGGCAGGCGCTGGATCATTGCCGGTCATCAATGTGAGGTTTGGACTGCCAACAATCGATGGTGCAGCCACCATCAACACTAAGGCAACGGCAAGCGAGCCGGAAAATCCGAAGACCAGGAACGCCGCAGCGAGGAAAAGTGGCAACGCCAGTTGAAGCACCGCAACGAGGCCGAGCGTTTTGCGCAGATCGGCTAACTTTCCAGCCGCTGCCGCGGGACCTATCCGCAAGGCGCTGATGAACAGCAACAGCGCCACCATTTCGCCCAGCCAGGGCTTCATCGCGAGCGCCAGATCCGGCAAGGCGATACCGGCAAGTAGACCGAGAATCAATACAAGCCTGCCATGCCGGCCGGCCTGGAGTAACAGGGTAGTGGCGGATTTCATTCGCAACACTCGCTCTCAGTCAGACGATGGGCGACAGGATTTTGTCTCGAGACACAATTCGAGGGATACCGAGAAGAACGCCAATCTCGGACGGACTCGATAATCTACGTTTGGCCAATTAGCACAAGGAGTCGCGACCATCATTTCACCGCTCGATCGGTCCATTCAACCGTTGCGTCTCAACAGCAGACAAATTGTCGTAGTACGCGTTGACCGCCGCCTCGAACAGATGGAGGAAGAAGTCGTTTCGCGTCTCGTGAACTTCACGCGGGACCTCTATGGCCATCCTTGCCAATGGAACCTTCCAGCGTGGTACTCCACCTGTTTGCTCGGCGGACGTTCGTTCGCGGATCATCAGACCCAATCCCTCTTGTCTTCCGATTCGTCCCGATAGCTGGTGTCATACGCGCATCAAGGTCAATTGAAACCATGTGCCGTAAGTTGAAATAAACCGTCGTTATCGGCCCGCACTCGCACCGATACCTCGGCGCGAACGGCGCTACCGAAGGGATGCGAAATGACTGCCGTGATTCCTGGCGCGTGTGGATAAACGACAGGGTACTCTGCTGCTCATCAAAAGGGCAACACGGCGATACGTCATCAGAATAACCGTCCACATTCGTGGATTGAAGAACTTCATTGGTTCGGCCTGTATCGGCGCAGGCAAACCACACCAGGCTGAACAAAACGGATGCCGCTGAACACCAAAGAAACCTTGATACCCGCTATCCGCAAATTGATCGATTCTTTGTAGAGGGCCGGCAACGCCGTGCCTGCAAGCATGCGTTAACGTTGTTACGAAGAGCTGACGGTCCTCGTTGATTAAAGTTTAATGCAATTGCCGTAAAGTCATACTGTGACGAGTTTTTGTTATACTATTCACGTAAAGATCGCTGGAAGAAGTTTGGATGTTGAACAGACGCGAAAAGGCATTGCCAGCTCCGCTGGAGACTGGCGAAGACATTCGTGACCAACTTGGCCAAATCGATGATCTGTGCGCTCAACTAAAGCGCGTTTGCGCTTCGCTCGCCGAAATCGGATCGCAAAACACAGCAACACCCGCCGTGCGCGAAGACGAGGTAGTCG
>JAEKFU010000599.1 GCA_016522385.1 Pseudomonadota bacterium | reverse complement strand
ACGAAGAACTGGCACTAGTGAGAAAGACTGCGTTGTTGGGCGGGTTGAGCGAGGAATTGCTGTCATCCCTGTTGCAGGCGGCGAGCGTGCAGCAGACAAGATCCGGCGAGCTGCTGTTCATGCAGGGTGATGAGGTCGACGCCTGCTTCATCGTGCTTGAAGGATGGGTCAAGCTTTACCGCCTCAATCAATATGGTGACGAAGCCGTTGTCGCGGTGTTCTCTAGGGGCCAGAGTTTTGCCGAAGCTGCGGTGTTTTCGATGGGCAAATACCCGGTGGCAGCTGAAGTGGTTACGGATGCCAGACTGCTGCGGGTTCCTTGCAGTACGTTGCTGCAAAGTGTGCGCGATAACCCGCAGTTCGCCTTTGCAATGCTGGCATCGACATCGCAGCATTTGCAAAGACTGGTTCGCCAGATCGAGCAGCTCAAGACACATACTGGAACCCAGCGCGTTGCCCGGTTTCTGGCTTCGTTGTGCCCGATAGAGGAGGGGTCTTGCACCATCGGCCTGCCATATGACAAGGCGCTAATTGCCGGCCGGCTGGGAATGAAGCCGGAGAGCTTGTCGCGCGCGTTTGCCCGGTTGCGCAATGTAGGGGTGCGGGTTGAGCAAAGCGCTGCCGCGATCAGCAGTGTCGAACGGCTGCGCACTTATGCCGATGAAGACCGCAGCGACGCCAAGATGTTGAAGCCATGAGCGCCGGTCGACTTGAACAAGTGCTGGACGCAATAGACCAGGCCAACGCCATGGATCCCAATTCGGTCAGCGACGGCAATGCCATGCGGCCGGCCGAGCTGGTCTATGGCGAGCGCATGTCTGCCACATTAGATCAGTTCTGTGTAGGGGCGAGCGATCATTTGCGCATCGCGGTACGTGCGCAACATATTGAGCGTTGGACGTGTCCGCGTGACAGCTATCCGGCTGGCCGGGTAGGTTATCTGAAGTGGCGGAGCGATCTCAAGGCGTATCATTCCCGCCGCGCCCGCGAGCTGATGCAGGCAGCAGGTTATGACCAATCTGATATCGACCGCGTGGCAGCGCTCATCGGCAAGAAGGGCATCAAGCGCGACGCGGAAGTCCAGATGTTGGAAGATATCGTGTGCCTGGTTTTTCTCAAACACTATGCAGGCGAATTCATCGCCAAGCACGAAGATGCCAAGGTGGTTGAAATCCTGAAGAAAACGGCGCGCAAAATGTCGGCTGAAGGTCTGTCGGCGGCCGCAAAACTGCACTTGCCGTTGCGCCTTAGCAGGTTGCTCGCAAAGTCGCTGGCCGACGCAGGGAACTCCTGACTACACACCTAGCATCCTGTGCAGCCGCGCATCCTTGTTTTTGAAGTGATCGACGAACCAGTCGTGCACGGCCGCGGCGAGGGCTTCGTCGTAAGCGGCGTATTTGCCGGTGTCGAAATCATCCATAATGTCGCGAATTTCGTCGAGCAGATTCTCGTGATCGGTTTTATGTTCAGTATACTGATCATAATTGTGTTTGCGCATGATCGATTCTTCAAGCGCGAAATGGGCCGAAATGCGCGCAAAGACCTCACCGAGAAATTCGCTGATCGTCTCCGGTGGGGCGTCATTGCCGAGCTGGTCGTGTAGCTCGTTGATCAGCTCAACCAGCTCACGGTGTTCGTGATCGACATCGGTGACGCCGGTCTCAAATTCGGAACGCCATTCAATCAATGTCATGGAGAGAATCTCCTAGCGAAACTGGAAGCCGCCAGCGTCGGCCTTGAAGTCGATCGCCAAGTTCTGGAACGGCTCCAGCGTCACATCTTGGCTGACCTCGTAGTCGAAGCCCGATTGCCGTTTGGTATCGCGCAATCGGGCTACGACGACATGCGGGCCGGCCGGCACGATCAGTTTCTTGTAGGTGCGCGACGGACCGTCATTCCACAATCCTGTGGCCTCCAGCAGCTCATCATAAAGCAGCTGGCCGTCCAGCACGAGCTGCACATGAACAGGGATGCGCTCGCGGCCGCAGGTGTTCGGTCTGCGTTTGGTCGGAGGCAGAGCGGCAAGTTCCTTTACCGTCAATTTGCGGCAATCGACTTTACGAGCGCCGCCATGGGAAAAGCTGAGTTTGATCTGCGCCATGCCGTCAGGGATCTGTAGATAGACCGGCTGGCTGGAGAAATAGCCGATGACGACCATGATCATGGCGAGGAACACGAACTGTCCGGCATATCGTAGCATGTCAGGCATCCTGGGTCTCCATGGTTGCAGGTGAGCAGGTAGGTGGTGGCGCGGCGCGGACATCCGGCGTGGCACTGGCCAGTTCGCTGGAGAACTCAACGAGCGCCTGTTGCAGCGCCCCGGTGCCCGCAGCACCCGCCCACAGGGTTCTCAGCCGCTCGCGAGGAACCCGGTTGCGTAGATGCGGATCGCGCTCACCGGCCAGGCGTTGTTTGGTCCATTCGATGCCGAAACGCGCGGTGCACGAGTTTTCGCTGCAGCCGGTCAGCATGACGCCGTCGGCAAGATTTCGGCTGAGCACATAGTCGATGAAGGTCGGCGGCAGCTGGCCGAGGCAGACGACGGGCACGATGCCGATGGACTGCGACGCAACCCGCTTGAGGGCGGGGCCGTCGTCGCAGCCGAACACCATGATGCGGCCTGGGCCGGTGAGTCCGCCAGCGACTTCTTCTGTCTGGTCGCGCAACGAAGCGATCGTGCGTTCCTGCAGATCGATGCCGGGTGACAGGGCGGACAGACGGCGGAACGGCATAGAGGTCGGACACGACCCGGCGCACAGCCCACAGGCAACGCAGTAGGCCGGATTGACCAACGGTTCGCGTTCGAAGGCCCGACCGTCGGTGCGTGCCACCAGTGTGATGGCGTTGTAGGGGCAATCGTTATAGCAGCGCGCACAGCCGTTGCAGTTGTCGAGATCGACGGCGGCGGGTAGGGCGCGCTTCATAGGCGGTAGCCAGGGAATGGCGATCATGATCACCAGAAAACAGCCGGCAAGTCCCCAGGTGAGGTTGCCGGGCAGGGTCTCGAGCAGCGGATACAGCGGCAGATAAAACCAGTCGAGGCCGACCTTACCGGGCACCACGGCAAGATCGGCGGGCGCCTGGCTGAGCGCCGGATGGATCAGCGACAACGCCATCAGCGCTGCAAAGACCGACAGCGCCAGGCCGCGCGGCGGATTGATGCGCGGCTTGGTGACACGCTGCAGATGAATCCACAGGATCGCTAGGGCGATCAGCGGGATGGCGATGTGCATGAAGATCATCAAGGTAAAGAAGCGGCTTTCTAGCGCATCTGGCGACAGGAAGTTGCGGGCGATCGGTTGACCGAAGATGCCGAGCATGTCGAGCCATTCGG
Source organism: Pseudomonadota bacterium (assembly GCA_016522385.1). GTDB lineage: Bacteria > Pseudomonadota > Alphaproteobacteria > Rhizobiales > Aestuariivirgaceae > JABDJG01. The sequence goes on along the minus strand of JAEKFU010000599.1, from coordinate 3,678 downwards.
TCGAGACGATGGCGACATACTGGGCCAGCTTGTCCCACACCAGCCAGTAGCCGCTGATGCCAGCGAAATAGACCATGACCAGAACCGGCACTCCTGTTACCCAACTGAACCAGCGCACGCCGCGGCAACGGTCGCGGGCGAACTCACGCACCAGATGCAGCAGCATGACTATGATGAGGGCGTCTGAAGCATAGCGGTGCAGGCTGCGCATGATGCCGGCTAGGTACCACTGCTCATGGGTCATATATTCGATCGATTGATAGGCGTTTTGCACACCGGTATCGAAGAAGATGTAGATGTAGATGCCGCTGACAGTGATGATCCAGTAGAAGAAGAATCCCAGCGCGCCGAGATTGAGCACGGGATTCCAGGCGGGCGGGAACAACCAACCCAAAGCATTTTCGGTCAGATCAACACAGCGGTGCAGCGCCAGCCTAAGCGCGCTCATAGATGGGCGCCTCCATGGGGCCCGCCGAAGAGGCGGAATTCACGCACCAGCCATACCAGCACCAGCAATAGGCAGGCAATGCCAATGCCGATGCCGATGAAGAGGGAATAGTTGAAATAGTAGCGCCCGGTGTTGGGATTGTAGACGGTGCAGAACAGCTTGATGCGTTCGGTGATGCCTTCGACCGACAGGAACTCGCGCCGCTGGCCGAACAGGAGGTCCTTGAGTGGCTCGACGACGGCCGGCGGATTGAACACGCCGCCGCGAATCTGCTGATAGACTCGGCCGTCGGCATCAACCACGCTGACTTGTGCCATATGATCAAAACCGCCGGCTGACGGGACGATCGAGAAGCCGGTGGCGTCGGCGAGCTTCTGCACCATTTGCTGCGACCCGGACAAAAATAGCCAGTTCGGCAGGTCGATGCCGCGGGCGCGGGCGAAGGAGCGCATGCGGTCCGGTGTGTCATGGCGGGTGTCAAAGCCAACAGTGATGACGGCAAAACTGTTCTCACCCAGGGCGCTCTGGGCGATCTCAATGGCAGGGCGCAAGTTTTCGATGATTGCCGGGCAGGCATCGGAACAGCCGGTGTAGACCATGGACACGAGAACCGGCTTGCCGCGGAACGAGGTGAAGTTGACCGCCTTGCCGTCGGAATCGTTGAAACGCAGGGCGGGAAGAAGGTTGCCGATGGCGGCTTCCGAGATGGCCGCCGCGTCGTCCTCAAGCGATTGCGCGGACGCACCGGCCGGTTCTATTAGTAACAGGATAGCTAGCAGCCAGGGCAGCCATTTCATAACAGTGTCCCAATTGCACGGTCCACCATCGCACCACCGAGTAGCAAGCACAGCTGTAACAGCGAGGCAAAAAAGTTCTTCAGCGCTCGGACACGGTCCGGTCTTAGGACCAGTGCGATGCTGGTCCAGGTGAAGAGGGTACCGCCCGACAGGGCGCCAACCAGATAGATCGTGCCCATGCCGTACCAGGCCGGGATCAGGGCAATTAGAGACAGGGCGATGGTATGGGCCAGGATGACCCAGGCGCACAGCTGCTGGCCAAACACGACCGGCAGCATCGGCACGCCGGCGCGCTGATAGTCATCGCTGGAGACCATGGCTAGGCTCCAGAAGTGCGGCGGCGTCCACAGGAACAGGACCAGCGTCAGCAATAGCGCCTCGGTGCCGATGACCGGGTCGACCGCCGCGGCGCCGGCCAGAACGGCAAAGCTGCCGGCCAGGCCGCCGATGACGATATTGGTCCACGAGCGGCGCTTCAACCACATTGTGTAGACAACACCATAGGTAAAGGCGCCGAGGAAGGTATAGAGCGCCGCCCACCAGTTGGTTGCAACGCCAGCGAGCAAGACGGCAACAACCAACAGGCCGACAATTGCCGCCAGCCAGCCGGGCCCGGCGGTGAACTGGCCGGTGACGAAAGGCCGGTTGGCGGTGCGCCGCATGCGCGCGTCAAGATCGCGTTCGATCCACTGATTGAAGGCGCCGGCGCTTCCGGCGGCGAGAAACACCGCGATGGCCAGCAGGCTCAGTTTGATGAAGCCGGGCGATGCAACGCCGTCGGCGACCGCGATGCCGCCGATGGCGCTCAGCATGATCGCCAGGGCGATGCGCGGCTTGAACACCATGATGGCGTCGCGGACAGTGGTGCCGCCTTCAATTGTGGTCGCGGTCATCGGCTCGCTCCTCACCCCAGGCGCTTTGGCAAATTCTGCCGGATCACCCCATTATCCAAAGCTCTGACAGGTACTTCCAGTTGACGAAGTAATACAGAACGAAGGCAGTAAAGAAGATTCCCACCAGGATGTAGGTGCCAGGCAGATGCAACGTGCCGGCACTGCCGTAAGTCGATACCGCATCGCTCATTTGCTTTTGCGGTTTCGGACCCAATGCCTCAACAATGTTGCTGGCATCGACTTTCTTGCCGAACAGCACACTGGCGACGATGATGACCACGAACAGTCCCCCGCCGATCGCTGCAACGATGCCGGCCAGGCCGTTGAGCCCCAGCATCAGGAACGCTGCTTGCGGATAGTCGAAGCTAATTTCTGCATCGGCGAACGTGATGTCCCAGTGGCGGCGGGACACACCGAGTGTTCCCGCACCCATCATGAACAACGAGATGCCGGCGGCTCCCAGGCCGAAAAGGTAGGGCTGCCACTTGGCGAGCTTCGGCCATATGATTTCACGCTGGAAGATCAACGGCACCAGCAGATAAGTGATCGCCATGAAGGCCAATGTGGTGCCGGCGACAACAGTGGCATGGAAGTGGCCCGGTACGTAGAGCGTATTGTGCAGCATGATATTGATCTGCTCGGTGCCGAGCACGACGCCGGAGATGCCGCCGAGGAAGCCGAACAGCACCAGCGACAGGAACATGCCAGCGAAGGCCGGATTGTCCCAGGGCGCACGGCGCAGCCATTCGAACACGCCGTTGGTGAAGCCGTTGCGACGCTGGGCCGCCTCGATGGCGCCAGGGATCGACATGCCGTGGATCATGCTGCCGAGCACGGCGAGATAGATCGCGTAGGACGTGTTGAACACCTTCCACTCCGAACTCAGGCCCGGCTCGACCAGCATGTGGTGGGCGCTGGCTAGCTGCAGAAACAGGATGTACATGAGAAAGGCGGTTCGGCTGACCTTTTCCGACAGCGGCTTGGCGCCGAGCAACATCGCCGGAATGGCGTACCAGATGGCAACCTGGGCAGCCATGTTGATCTGCTGCGATGAATGGCCCATGGCCCACCACACCAGCTTGTACATCACCGAGTCGATATGGCTGATATAGCCAAGCGACCACAGCCAGGTTGGGATGAGGATGATCGCGCCGCTGGCGATGGTGAATATGGCGATGATGCAAGCAGTCAGGGCACCGAAGGTAACAAGCGGGATCGATCCCTCATAGGTTCTTTCCTCCTTGGCGATGACCAGCGTGCCGAGGAAGATGAAGCAGCCGATCAAAGCACCGACGGCGAACAGAATCAGCCCGAGATAAAAATTGGACGGCGCCTGCATCGGCACATAGCTGGTGAACATGATGCTGGCATCACCCTGCAGCACGGTAACGTTGACCAGCAGCGCGCCGACGAGCATCAGCCCGAAGGCCGCCCAGGCGATGCGCGGCGTCGCCAGTCGGCAGTTGAGCAGGATCGCGGAGGCAAAATACAGCACGGCGATTTCAAAGAAGATGATCCAAACCAGCAGGACATCGAGACC
>JAEKFU010000563.1 GCA_016522385.1 Pseudomonadota bacterium | reverse complement strand
ACCAGGATCTCCTCCTGCCTGTCACCATAAAGCCGCACAAGCTTGGTGCCCGTCAGGTCGCGTAAGCGGTCCTGCAGAATCTCCGCATGACGCCTCACGATTGCCGGATTCGCATCGATACCGGGCTTGGCGTAAATCGCGCTGATCGCTGAAAAGGCACCGGTCCGGTCGTCATCGAATTCAGGTTCGGCCACGCCAGCGGGAAAGTTGCGCCGGGCATCTGCAAGCGCATCGCGGACCTCCGACCAGATCTGTTCAATTTGCGTGGGCGGCAGATTCCAAATCAGTTCGACTTGAATGATGGAAATACCGGTACGTGACTTCGATTCGACCTCACGGATTTCGGGGATCTTCTTCAACTCGTCCTCGATTTTTTCCGTCACTAACGATTCCACCCGCGCCGGGTCAGCGCCGGGATAGGGTGTCACGACAGTGGCAAAAATGTTCGAGATGGTCGGATCTTCCTGACGCCCGACCGAGAGGAATGCCGACAGGCCGGCAGCCAGAATCATCAGTATGGCGACCGCGAATGTCCGCTTATTGCGGTAGAACAGCGTTTCCATGGAATTTTACTCCTGCACAGCCAATGCCACTCTCTGGCCAGGAATAATTCGGTTTGTCCCGTTGGTGACAACTTGTGCCCCATTGGCGATCGTGCCGCGGACAAAAACACGGCCATCCTCGACATGCAGGACTTCAACAGCTTCTCGGGCAATCGCAGGCGCACCTTCCCGTTTAACCACGGTCAGAACCGACCACAGTCCTTTGCGACCCTCGCTCAGCGCGCTGGTCGGCAACCAGAATCCCTTGGCAGGAACCTTGCGGTCGAGCATCAGTTCGACGATTTCACCGAAAGGTATGTCCTCACCACCGAGCGCCTCAAGCAGAACCGTGACGGTGCGTGTGCCGGTCTGCAGATCGGGTCGTTTGGAAATAAGCCGGCCTTTGAACGCAGTGCCGCCGGCGCTCAGCCGGTAAACTTCGCCGGTGCGCAATGATCGTGCCGCTTCGACGGAAACGCCGACACGCGCCTGCCGCGCACCGCTCTCCAGCAGTTCGATCACGGCCGTGCCAGCACTGACAACCGCGCCCTCGTCAATGTATCGTGCCGCGACCGTACCGGCGAAAGGCGCCCTGAGGACGGATTTGCCGATATCTACATCAGTTGACGCGATCGAAGCATCAATCCTGCCGATAGCCGCACTGATTTCTTGGAAACTGAAACGCGCTTCATCAAAATTCTGCGCTGAGCGCCAGCCTTTCGCATTGAGATCGCGCTGACGTTCCAGCGTTGCCTTAGCCAGCGCCTGACGTGCCTGCAATTCCCCACGTTGTGCCACCAGCCGAGTGCGTTCGGCTTCTAGTTTGGATGTATCAAGGCGGGCAATAAGATCGCCAGCACGAACTTCATCACCTTCCTCGAATCGGAGCACAGTTGTCAGGCCCGCCCGTTCAAATGCAAGATGCGTTTCGCGGACCGGTTCCAGCCGACCTGCAAAACGTTCAACAATTGTGTAGCCATCCGATAAACGGATCGTCTCGGCTGCGACTGTCACTGGCGGGTTGGCAGCTGGCGGCACTTCTGTGCTTGCCTGCATATGCAACGCGGCAATGCCTGTCGCCATTACGGCGACAAAACTCACTGCCGTGAGCCCTTGCAAGGCCATGCGTCCTAATGCACGGGGTTTGGATCCGGGATTTGCCGTCTTTGCGCTGTCAGGCATAATTTTCGATCCTGTATTTGGTCTTGATTTCGATGTTACTCGCACTGACATATGTTAGAGTGACTAACATTGCAAGAGAAAGTTAGTTGAGCTAACATTTTTGTTACGATAGAATCGCTCGGATAAATGACACTGGACACAAAGACCGAAAACGCGGCCACGGTGCCGAAGGCCAAATACCACCATGGCGATTTGCGTGATGCTCTGATCGATGCGGCCTATCAGTTCGTGATTGAGAGCGGCGCAGAGAAATTCTCGTTAGCCGACGCCTGCCGTTGTGCCGGTGTCTCGACCGCCGCTCCGTATCGACACTTCAAGGACCGCGAAGAGATTCTCGCTGAAGTTTGTGCCCGCGGCTTTCATACGCTTACCGCCAGCGCGCGCAGCGCGGTGGGAAAACATGGCGAGGGCACACTTGAAGGCATCATCGCCATGGGCCAGGCCTATGTCGCCTTTGCTGTCAACCACCAAGGCCTATTTCGCTTGATGTTTGGGCAGAATCCGTCCATCAGCGAGGTGCACAAGGTGGTCGAAATCGGAAACGATTGTTTTGGTTATCTGATTGAGCAGATCACCAAATACTGCCAAGCCAACGGTCTTGACCAAAACGCCAACGATGTCGCGACCAAGCTCTGGACGTTCGTGCACGGCGCCGCATCTCTGGTCATCGACGGCAAATACGATCACGTCACTCCGGGCCTGGACGTCGGCGAGTTGATAGCTTCGGCAACGCCACAATTGATGGTGCAGTCGACCTAGGGTCGGCAAATAACCTCATCGCAGCACCTAACAACTTCAACAGCTCACCATCCTTGCCCGGCGTATGTGTTTGTAACTCGACATGTTCGCCTACAAAGACATCCATTGAGATTTCACCTTCGGCAGCCGCAATCATCGGTTCGTAGGACGTGGTCATGACGACGTCGGGGGATTTCGCCGCTGCATAGCGCATGTCGACGGAACCATCTCCAACAGCAAGCGTAAAGAGCTCGCCGTCGACATCAACCTCGGCTTCAAAAGCCAGATCAGGAGTGACAACCCGCTGGCACGCCGCACCTAGTGTGACTGCCACTGTCCTAAGGTTTCCTGGCGGGCGCCTGTCCTGATCGGGCGCGAATCGGCCACCGAACAATGCCAATTCAAATAGCAGACCTCTAGTTTTAGCGCCCAGCTCCGTTAGCA
>JAEKFU010000553.1 GCA_016522385.1 Pseudomonadota bacterium | reverse complement strand
TCGTCCATCATCCCGTGCACATCGGCATTTGTGATGATCGGCGCATCGCCCAGCGCGTTCAGCGTGTCGGCGTTGAAGTGGTCTCCATGGCGGTGCGTGATCAGGATCAGGTCGGGCGCGGGCTTGTCCGCATAAGCGGCGGCCTCGCCAACCGTGTCGACATAGATCGTGCCCATCGGCGTTTCCATCACGAACGAGGCGTGGCTGATGGGGTGGACCTTGACCTCTCCCCCTGCGCCCTTGAAGGCGTGCGTCGCGTGCCCGTCGGCCCGGGCGGTGAAGGGCAGAAGCGTGACTATGCCAGCCGCGGCAGCGGTCACAAGGAGTTCTCGGCGTGTGTTGGTCATGGTGTGGTTCCTCCCTGCAGATGTCTTTCACTTACAATACCGCGTAGCAGCCGCGAAGGCGAGCGCCAGGAGGAACCGGGATTCTCCATTTGGATATTCTCCGCTGACTGTGCTGCCGTACCGGACCGGTGGGCGAGCGCTCGAGCGGACCCTCTCAATGTCCGAGAACGCGCACGACCTGTCATCTGAGCGCTTTTGGTCGGATGACGGCTTTGTCCACTTAGTCGACCTCGGGCTACCCAGCACTTCGCAAGCGCGGCGAATGTCCGCAATCGAATGCTGTGACATGCGATAGCGAATGGCCGGTTAGGGCCGACTGTGACGCCGGCCCCAAGGTTTGTCAGACTTCGACACTCTCAGAAATTATTAGCGCGTCTTCGAGATCGACACTGAGATACCGGACGGCGCTGTCCATTTTGGTGTGGCCAAGGAGCAGCTGTACCGCGCGAAGGTTGCCGGTCTTCCTGTAGATTTGGGCGACCTTCGTCCTGCGCATGGAATGCGTGCCATAAGCACTTGGCTCCAGGCTAATTGACCGTACCCAGTCCTTCACCAAGCGCGCATACTGGCGTGTAGAGATATGAACGCGGTCGTGAAAACGTCCGGGCCAGAGGTATTCGTGTCCGCTCATCAGCGGGTGACTGATCCAGTCAGCAATAGATTTGCTAGTTCCCTCTGTGATCTCAAAGCGTACCGGCGACTGAGTCTTGCTCTGCAAGATCGAAGCCTGCTCTTTCACGGCACCGGCACCAAAGACATCGGCGACCTTCAACCGAACAAGGACACACCCGCGCAGCTTGCTGTCTACGGCCATATTGAACAATGCCAGATCACGCACGGCGTCTGCCAACTCGAGCCGGACGCGTATGGCCCAAACGTGCTTGGGAAGAAGCGGTCGTTTTGACCAATGATGCGACTATGGTTCCACGCCCTTTTCGAGGGCATCACCATCGGTAGGTTTAAAGCGGACATAGCGGTTCCTCCGATCCACTCCTACCCACCGCACCACTCATGACGTACGAGCAGCTTATGTTATGCCAAATCCGAAAGTGATGGCTGTGCCTGCTTGGAGCCCTTCCGCGACATTCGACCAGCAGCGATACCCGGCGCGGTAACTGCGAACTCCCGCCGGGCAGGGTCGTAGCTCAGCGGAACAATCTACCGTTGTCTGGAGTGCAGCCCTTGAAGCCGGTAATTCCGGCCAGCTAAAAAGTTTGGATAGCGCTGGGTAACTCAGCTTGGTGCAGCGCTACCTGGAACTATATCCCAGACTTCGACCACACGCCCATCCACGAACCGCCAAACCACAACTACATCCAGCGCGATACTTCGATCCTGGATGGTTAGCGTGTTCCTTGATTGCACAACAACTAACTCATCACCGACAGCGTCAATTGAAACAGGTTCGATATTGAAAGTTCCTCTGGATTTCTGCCCGATGGTTTCGAAGAATGAACGGATACCCTCCAACCCTACATAATCGCCCTGCATTTCCGGAAGATTTGGATTGAAGTAATGCCAGACGACATCCGAAGCGAACAGATCAACGGCACTTGCCGGATTTCCGGGATCAAAACGCTTCATGAGGGAGATATTGGGGTGCTCTTCAGTCATGTGCCGGTGCCCTATTCCTACCTGAGCTTCTGGAAAACACGCGGATCGATGGCTGCCGCGCCGAACATACCGCCCGCAAGGGCACCTGCGATTCCGGGGCTCATGACGTCCTGACCCGACAGGAACAGACCGGGGATGGGAGTGCGCGCGTTGAATGCCTCTGACAACATGCGGCGCGGCGTTGTTTCGATGCCATAGAACCCACCTTTGTTGTGACCGGTGAAGGCTGCCGTAGCCAGGGGTGTCCCAAGTTCATGATACGTGATCAAGGGCGCGAGTGCTGGGAACTTCCTGGCAAAGAACGCCAGCATCTGCGCTTCGATCCGCTCCTTCAATGCTGACCATTCCAACGGCCTTTCTGCAGCGCCGCCGTCGGCGAAATCGGCTACTACGGACCAATCAGTCAAGACCATCATGTCGCAGGTGTGCCGCTGAGCCGGGCCAGGATCGTGCATAGGGTCCTTTAGCGACGGGAAAGAAACGAACATCGTCTGCAGGGGGTCATCTGCGGCTCCAGACCAGATGCCGTCGTTGGTGTCCCAAGACTCATAAAACCAGTGGTTTGCGCGCGTCGCGCCGTGCTTGGTGATATCACCCTCAAAGCCGATATAGACCTCGAAGTGGCAGACTGACGGCTTGAAGGTGGATATCTCTTTGGCCCAGCTTTCTTGGCGGTATTCCTCGGGTAGAAGATGCTTCACAGTTTCGCCGGCACCAATCGCCGACACGATGGAACCCGACATGAGTTTCTGTCCCGTACTCGTGAGCACGCCCACCGCCTTGCCGTCTTCAATCACTAGCTCGCTGACAGAAGTTCCTGCCCGGGCATTTCCACCCGATGTTTCGATCACAGGAACAAGGCCCTTTGCGATCGCAGCTGCCCCGCCTACAGGATATGCAGCGCCTTCGAGGTAGTGGCCCATCACAAGGGCATGGACTGCGAAACTTGCCTCCTCAGGCTTGCCGCCATAGGTGCCCCATTGCGCTGATAGAATCGCGGCAAGCTGCGGATCGGTAATCAGATTCTCAATGACTTCGCTGGTTGTGCGACCGCACCAACGTTCTATTTTCCTCCGGTTCCACCAGTGATATGCAGAACGGAATTGATCAGGCATAGCTCGCTCGGCACCAACCATCTGCGCCGCTTCCTCAGCTGCCAAAAGCGCCTCAAAATAGGCATCGATTTCTGCAGCATTGTCGGGAAACCGATCTTTGAGTTCCATCTTGTAAGCTTCGGCTGGGCGCCCGACCGAGATCTCGA
>JAEKFU010000552.1 GCA_016522385.1 Pseudomonadota bacterium | reverse complement strand
ATTTCCGCAAGCCGTTTGCGAAGCCGGCGGAACTCCTTGCGCTTCTTGCGCGGAAAACTCTCGTTGAACCAGGTCTCATAGTCCCGGCCACACTTCAGGCAAGCCCGCTCGAACGGCTCTATCTCAGTGACCGGCAGGCCGTGCCGGGCCGCAACACGATGCAGTGTACGCGAAAAGCCACCAGCGACAGGCAGCATGCGAAACAGCGCCGCCTTGGCACCCAGTGTGCCGGCCGCCGCCTCGAGCAGGCGGAATACGGTCTCTTCCGGTTGCTCTTTGCCGATCAGCGGCACACCGTCGAAAAATAGATCATGCGTCCAACTGGTGACCACAGGTACCGGCAGACCCCATCTGCGGTGTTGTAACTCAAACGGCCACAAGCCCTGCAATCGGCCCGGTGCATCGCCATCACCGACGAACAGGGTATCTATGCCCGCATCACCTTTGCGCAAATGACGGAACATCGGCATCTGCCAGGCCGGAGCACCGATGACCGAGGGTTCCAGGGCGCTCGGCATGAGTGCACACCACTTATCATGATGCCGCTCCAGTACTTCGAGGTTGCCAGCAACCATGACGTGCGCCGGGTTCAACTCCGCATGAGTCAGCACATTTTTAACGCACGGACGTGTCATGACGTGTCCCCCGCAACTTCAGACCGGCCTGATGTGTTGAAAGCATGCTGCGCAACCAGATAGAGCGCCAGCGCCTCTACCCCGTAGGCGATGGACGTCGCAGACGCCGCACCGGCCAGGCCGAACTGCGGGATCAGGGTGAGGTTGAGCGCGATGTTGGCCACGACCGAGCCCGACAGGATCATTGCTGTCTTGTTCTGGTGACCGGTGACGACCAGCAGACCTTGCGTCGGCCCGACGGCTGCACGGGCGAGCAGGCCTGCGGCAAGGATGAACATCAAAGGATAACCGGCGGTGAAATCCGACCCGAACAACCACAAGACAGGCTTGCCGAGCACGACCAGACCGGCCGCACCAGCCAATGACGGCAACAGGGTCCAAAGACGCGCTTGATTGAGAAGGCCGCGGATGCTGGCAGTGTCGCCATTTGCGTGCAAGGTCGCAAAGCGAGGCATAACTGCTGCGGTGACGGCAAAGTGGACAAATGAGATCAGCGTGATGGTGCGCGCAGTAGCAAAATAGATCGCGATTTGATCCGGATCGACGTAAAGCTCTAAGAGCAGCACGTCCATATTCATCATCACCAGCGTGAAGCCTTCCAACAGCAACACCGGTAAGGAAACGATCATCCAGAGTTTGAGTTGATATGCGCGTCCACCGGGTGGAATGACACCAGCCATGTGGTGCCTCTGTAGGCCATATTGCATGATAGCCGTCAGCCAGACGGCAAACACCAGCGCAAACATCGCAGTCTCTGCATCCTGGTCCCATCCAACCAATACGGCCAAACCGATCAGGCACAGCAGAGCAATTGGCCGAACAATGTACGGCGGCGCAAGGGCCAGCGCGATCCATGATTGCGATCGGCCGACACCATCTTGAAAATCGGTCATGGCAAAGGCCGGGAGACATAACATGGCTAGCGAAAATGGAACCTTGTAGGTTTTATCGTACCAGCCGTCGCCGATCTGCAAGGCGGCAAGGCCGACAACAGCACATATGACGCCAGTACCGAGCGAAATACCCCGCGCGGCACGAAGAAAACCACGCGCCTGATCGAGTTTTCCATGCGCCAAATACTCAGGTACGAACCGTACGACGGTCGTCCCAAATCCCAGCGAACACATCGTGCCGATGACCGTGACCCACACCCAGACATAGGTGTAAACACCGAACTCAAATGTTCCGAGCCAGCGGGCCAGCAACACGTGTGAAAAGAATAGGATACCGGCTGAAGCAACGCGGATAGCGAAGGCAGTGATGGCGCCGCGTTGTGAGCGTGCGCTGTCACCGTCCCCGGTAAGCATATTACCGAGAAACTGCGCCATTGGCCCCGGGAGTGCTTTCAGCACGTGATCCATTGCTCGTTAACCGCCACCTGCTCCGGCGGTGCCGCACCATGCCAGACACCGTCCCCTTGTCTCTTGCGGTCAAGCTACCCGAAAGCGATTAAAATTAAGGTCCGCAGCGACACTGTTTACAAGTGTGGTTAACGGCGAATATTCCCGGAATGTGGGCAGCTACTACCCAGCAAAACCACCATTTTTGAGAAACGCAATCTCCTCAGGAGTCGTCTCCCGATCCAACACTTCGTTACGGTGTGGAAACCGGCCAAACTGGCGGATTATATCGGCATGTTCGATGGCAAATGGTGTCGTTTCATCGAGCCCGGCCTGCTTACAAAGATCAACACATCGTTCCTGGTCCGTCAGGTTCTCTGAATGCATCAAGGGCATCACCAGCCATTGCTGCTGGTCGCACGGCAGCTTTTCGAGCACGCCGGCAGCCAGTGCGTTCCTGACAACATCAAGAGCCTTGTCGTCTGCGGCGAACATTGCCGGCGTATCACGGTGAATGTTCCGGGAAAACTGGTCCAACAGGATGACTAGGGCAAGCGTGCCTTCAACTGTCCGCGGCCAATGATCAAGCTGCCCGGCCTTCGCCGTCTCAAGTGCGTCTGCGAACCGTTCAGTGATCTCGGCATCAAGCGCTTCATCTCTTTTGAAGTAGGCCTCCTTAGGCAGTCCCAGCCAAAATTTCAAAACGTCATCCGGACTAATCTTTGTCGAAACCATATCTCAATTCCCTATCCCGTCATCCCAGTTCCTTTGAGGTCGGTCAGAACGAACTGCACCGGATGTGCTGCCTGGATCATGCCCAACCCACGCGTCATCGCCCGCGTCGCCGTCGGCCCGATATGGCGGTGCAGGCTGACCGTCAGCAGGAACGTCAGCACCAGACCGATTGGGGCAACGACAACAAAAGGAGTGTCGGATGCTGGGACAACAATCTGCTTCCAATGCATGTCCGTAAAGGCAAATGTAACGTAATCTACGGTCCTGACCCAAGTGGGGTATCAAAGCCAAAGGGCCGGCTCATTTCGGCCAGCCCTCAATTACCGCATTGGTATTATAGTGCGACTAGAGCGTGTCTTTCTCATATGGAATCATTTGACCGCGTTTCTGCGTCTGCTGGCTAGGCATGCTTCGCGCCGTGGTCTGGTTGACCGCAAGCGGAGCATAACGACGTCCAGCGGGCGCACAAACGCGGCCTTCGGTGGCCCAAATCCGGTCATCGGACGTCGTCACCGAACTTGCCCGATGACCCACATCGCGCAGCGTTCCGTAACTAGCCGAGTGACCGGATTTGGACCATCAAATGGTTCCATATGAGAAAGACACGCTCTAGAATTCGCTCTTCGGTTCAATAACCTGCCTGCCGCGGTACATGCCGGTCTTGAGGTCAATATGATGCGGACGATGAAGCTCACCGGTCTGCTTATTCTCAACATAGGTCACCGTTTCCTTGGTGTGACCTGAACGGCGGTTGCCGCGCCTCATTGACGTAACTTTCCTCTTCGGGACGGCCATCAATCTGCTCCAAGAATTTATGTATCAAAGCACGACGCAATCCTTGTGCGCCACGTGCATCACATTCGGTTGGCGGCTTATACAATGTGGGAGCGCAAATGCAAAGAGCCGAAACAGCGCAATAGCACTAGTTATTCCAGGCACTTCAAATAGTCATCAGCGCCGCGCATGCGCCCCTCAACTCGCCGCGCCCTATCGCGCAAATTTGGCCCTGGCCTGCCGGCATCAAAGATCGCTGGATTGGGAAGCGCTGCAGCAAGAAGCGCAGCCTGGTGCAGCGACAGCCTGGCGGCCGAAATGCCGAAGTGATACCGGCTGGCAGCTTCTGCACCATAAATACCTGGCCCCCATTCCGCGATGTTGAGATAGACCTCGACGATCCGGCGTTTCGGCCAAATATAATCAATCCACAGGCTGATTGGAATTTCCAGGAGTTTGCGCAGATATGATCTTTGCGGCCACAAGAACAGATTCTTGGCAGTCTGCATGGCAATTGTCGATCCGCCTCGCACCGATTTGCCGCCTTCATCGAGCGCCTCTTCAGCCAAGCCTTGCAGGACGCCCCAATCAACACCATTGTGCTGACAGATGCGCGCATCCTCAGAAACCGCAGCAGCTTGGAACAGGTGACGTGATATCCGGCCGGCCGGCCGCCAGCGATAGTCTACCGCCTGCCCGTCAATTCGGTGCAGCACCATCAGCGCCGACACCGGTGGCGGCACGACGCGGTAGGCCAGCACAAGCAGAAACGGCAGCGCGAGGATGATAAGCATAAGCAAGACCAGCCGCTTGAAAAGGCCAAGCCGTTTCCTTTTGGATCGTATGCCGTAATGGCGACGCAATTGGAACTCACTGAAGACAGTTGAAGTTAAGGCGTTGCAACTCTATGACGTTAGGCAACAAATCCCAACCATCACCAACACTATGACATTCGAAGCTGCTCTCAGACAAACTGCTCAGGCTGTCGAATCGTTACTCGACGAGCTGTTGCCGCTAGATACCCCCGTCAGGCGTGTCGTCGAAGCGATGCGCTATGCCTCGCTCGGCCAAGGCAAACGTCTCAGGCCATTCTTTGTTATGGAAAGCGCGCGCCTGTTCGATGCAAACAAGACCGGAGCCCTGCGCACCGGGGCAGCACTCGAATGCGTTCACTGCTATTCGCTAGTGCATGATGACCTGCCGGCGATGGATGATGATGACCTTAGGAGGGGCAAACCGGCCTGTCATATCGCCTTCGACGAGGCGACGGCCATTCTGGCCGGCGATGGCCTGCTGACCTTAGCATTCGATATTCTCAGCGATCACCCGACCCATGCAAATGCCGAGGTCCGTGCCGAACTGGTTCTCGCTCTTGCCCGTGCCGCCGGCAAGGACGGCATGGTTGGCGGCCAGATGCTCGACCTTTTGGCCGAACGCCAATCGGGCCAGAGCTTGGACGAGATCATGCTGATCCAGAGTCTCAAGACCGGCGCTCTGTTTAGCTTTTCGCTGGAGGCAGGTGCACTTCTTGCACAAGCCGGCGATGACGACCGGCAAGCATTGCGCACCTATGCCGACAATATCGGCCTTGCCTTCCAGATCGCCGATGACATTTTGGATATCGAGTCGACCCCAGAACAGCTCG
>JAEKFU010000522.1 GCA_016522385.1 Pseudomonadota bacterium | reverse complement strand
GTCGGTTATTCCCGTCTGATGGGAGCAGACGAGGCGGGCACTCTTGCGGCATTAAAAGCCCATCGGGCAAACCTGATAGACCCAAAGGCTGCCCAGTACGGTGGCCGCACCATCAAGCTGATGGGTGATGGTATTCTCATGGAGTTCCCCAGCGTCGTGGATGCTGTCGGCTTTGCCGTTGACGTCCAACAGGCCATGCAAATGCGCAATGGCGGCGTTCCTGAAGATCGACATATTCGCTACCGAGTCGGCATCAATATCGGCGACGTGATCGTTGAGGATGATGACATTTACGGCGATGGCGTCAATGTCGCGGCCCGCCTGGAAAGTCTCGCTGACGCCGGTGGTATCTGTATCGGGCGAAATGTACGCGACCAGATCAGGGATAAGTTGGATCTCAACTTGGAAGACCTTGGTGAGGTCGAGGTCAAGAATATCGCCCGGCCGGTGCGCGCTTTTCGGATACTCATGGATGACAAAGCCGACGCGCTAAGTACGCCTGTACTTCGAGCCTCGGCACAATCGATGCGCACGTCGCGCAAAGGCATCGCCGTCGTCATGGCAGCAATGCTGTTGGTTGTCGGTGGCGCGGTTTTTTGGTGGCAGCGGTGGTCGCCGGTAGTCGAGCCCGCCCGTATCGAAGCCATGGCCTTGCCCTTGCCGGACAAGCCGTCCATCGCCGTGCTGCCGTTCGACAACCTGTCGCAAGATGCTAGCCAGGAGTACTTCGCTGACGGCATGACGGAAGACCTGATCACCGATCTGTCGAAAATTTCCGGCCTGTTCGTCATAGCCCGCAACTCGTCGTTTTTCTTCAAAGGCAAGCAGGTGAAAATTCGCCAAGTCGCTGAGGAATTGGGCGTGCGTTATGTGCTGGAAGGCAGTGTTCGCCGCGCCGGCGACAAGGTGCGGATCAACGCCCAGCTGATCGACGCGACAACAGGCGGTCATCTCTGGGCGGAACGTTATGACGGTACGAGCGCTGATGTCTTTGCGCTGCAGGACAAGGTGACCAAGAACATCGTCAACGCACTGGCGGTCCAGCTGACACCCAAAGAGGTGCGAAAAGTTGCTGCTGCTGGAACAAGTGATACCGCTGCGTACGACGCTTATCTCCAGGGATTGTCTTACTACAACCGCCGCACCCCAACTGACAACGCTATTGCCAAAACGCATTTTGAGAGCGCGATCCAATTGGATTCCGACTATTCCGCGGCATACACAGCACTTGCCAAGGTCTATGTTCGAGCGATTTTGGGCATGGAGGACTATAGCGAAAAGTTGAACATTCATTGGTTCACAGGAACATCCCGGACATGGAAATACCTGCAAAATTCAAGGTTGAGGCCGGATAAAGACTATTTCATCGTTCGTTCCAGACTTGCCCTCAAGAGGCAGCAACCACGCCTCGCGATTGCCGAGGTCAAGCGTGCCCTTGAATTCGATCCAAATGACGCCGAAGCGATGGAGGTTATGGCCGAAGCACAGATCTACGCCGGCCAACCAAAAGAGGGGATCGAGTTTGCCCAAAGAGCGATGCGCCAGAACCCAGCGCAACCTGGACATCCTTTTTACCTCATCGGCTTGGCCGAGTTTTCTTTGGGCAACACCGAGGCAGCCGTGAGATCTCTGGAGCGGGCGTTAAAACACTCGCCCGATGAACTGATCTATTATGGGGCTCTTGCTGCGGCCTACGGCGAGCTAGGCCAAACCACGAAGGCAAAAGGCGCATATAAAGATTTCTTGCCCCGGCAAGATGATCTGTGGATTCTACATGAGGCTGTATCGCAGTATCCATTTTCGCATGCCGATGTTCTGCGACGGTTTGCGAACGGATTAAAGAGAGCAGGTGCGCCGGTGCAATCGGGAGAGTATCTTTCTTTGAGTGCAGATAACAGGTTGAGCGGTCCTGAGATCAAATCTCTACTGTTCGGAACACGCATCGAAGGCAAGATTTTTTGGGCGAGAGCTACCGCTGGCCTGGGCAGCAGCACTGACGCCGGTTGGCAACAGCACAGAACGGCAGAGGGAAAAGTAAAGCATTTCGGCTTCCCAATCCAACCGGGTGTAGAGCGAGGCGACAGCGGCTTGGGAAGGATTGAAGAAGATGCGCTGTGCGAAATTTGGCCGGAACTGGCTAAGGACCTTGAGATTTGCGTTGCGGTATTTCGCGTCACGGATCGCATAGCCCGCATTAAATGGGGAGACTACGTGATGGTTACAGACTCAGGTCCCCATCCGTTCTCGCCAGCTAACTAACCAGAACCACGAGAGTTGCCGTCTGCGCAAAGTGAAAATGCTGGTCCGCAAAGTCCGCAGTTGGGGTCACAGCGGACAACATGGAAGCGAGGCCTATTGGTCTGCTCAGTGCCGTTAGCAGTCATTCGTCGCGGTTGTCGTGAGCGCAGAAGAGCCCGGCGCGACTGCACCGGCTCTTGCATTCGAGTTCAACAACAGTCGATCGTCGATCTGACAATCAGGCAAACCACCAGCGGTCGAGGCATTTCCACCCGTCGAGTTCCCAATTGGACCCGAGCTTGCCGGCGTGTGCAAGCTTCTTGGACCGTGCATCAACATTGTTGGCATACATCGGGATCACCGAGCCGCCTTCATCACGCACCAGCCGTTGCATTTCAGCATACATTTCAGCCCGCTTGGCCTGGTCCAGTTCGGCGCGCGCTTCAACCAGCAACTTCATAAACCCATCATGCGACCAAAAGGACTCATTCCAGGCGCCGCCTGCAGCATAGCCGACGGTGAACATCCAGTCCTCGGTCGGACGGCCCCCCCAGTAGCTCATAGACCACGGTTTCTTCATCCACACGTTGACCCAGTAGCCGTCATCGGCCTCGCGGACGACATTGAGGTTGATCCCCGCGCCCTTGGCGGCGGCCTGATACAGGATTGCGGCATCAATGGCACCGGCAAAGGCCGTGTTGGCGACATGCAAGTCGACCTTCAGGTTTTCCATGCCGGCTTTCTTCAGGTGATGCTTGGCCTTGTCAGGATCATATGCGCGCTGTTCAAGATCCTTGGCGAAATAGCGCTGACCGGGTCCGATCGGATGATCGTTGGCCGGCGCGCCATGACCGCTGAGAATCTTCTTGACCAGCGCTTCGCGGTCGATAGCGTATTTCAACGCCAACCGCACATCATTGTTGTCGAACGGCGCCAAGGTCGTGTTCATCGGCATCGTGTAATGCTGATTTCCGGTGATGTCGTCGATTGTGACGTTCGGATTTCTGGCGAGCAGGTGAGCGGTCTTCAAATCGACCCGGTTGATGGCATCGACCTCGCCGGTGATCAGAGCATTGTGGCGGGCTGCCACGTCCGAGATCCCGAGCAGAACCGCCTCATCAAAATGAGCACGGTCATCGCCTTTCCAGTAGTTGGGGTTGCGCTTCAACTCCATGCGTACGCCCCAGTCGTGCTTGCCGAGGATATAGCCACCGGCGCCGACACCGGCCTCCCAGTCGATCTTGCCGTCGTTGGATGGCAAGATCGGAAGATGGTAATCGTTCATCACAAACGGGAAGTCGGCGTTGCCGTTGGCGAGCTTGAATATGACGGTGTTTTTGTCCGGCGCCGTGATGCTTTCGATATCCTTCAACAGTGGCTTTGCAGCCGATTTTGACTCCTCACCACGGTGATGCTGGATGGAGGCGATGACGTCGTCGGCCACCATCGACTTGCCATTGTGGTATTCGACGCCCTTGCGCAGCTTGAAGGTCCAGGTCTTGGCATCCGGCGAAGCCTCGAAGCTTTCAGCGAGTTCGGGCACAATGTCACCTTCGGCCGTCACCTCGGTCAGGTTGTTGTGGATGCCGAAGTTCAAGCCAATCTGCGTAAAAGTGGAGATGAAAGTGGCCGGGTCCAGCGAATCTGTGGTGCTCGCGCCGCCAAGTCCGAGCCGGAAAGTGCCGCCGCGCTTCGGTGTTGCCGCCGCAACGGACGCCGTAAAGGCACTGGCGCCGGCCACTGTCATGCCCAAGGCAAGCGCGCCTTCCATAAAGCCGCGGCGGCTGATGCGGCCGGCCGCATAGCGAGATTTGAGTGTCGTCAATTTATCCATGTGTTTCCTCCCTGCCAAACCAATACCCGGATGAACCGTTCTTTGGCGGACAGATTGGAACATTTCCGCCATTTCAGCAAGATCGAGCGCTCGCCGCCACGCTCGGCACTCGAAATTGGCGTGTGAAAGGTGGTCCAAAGCCGACGTGCCGGCGTCCGGCGCACGAAATCAGCTTGTGGTTTCAACTGATCGCCGCAACCCTATTACCGATTGAGCGATCAAGAGCCGACGCTTTGAGCATAGACGTCTGTTGTTGAACGTAGAGCTGCCGTCTTGGGCATCTTTCGCGCATGTCCGCTCTACGTCCGACAACCCCCGTCAGCCCAAGGGTGAGTTTTGACCCTAACCCGACCCAAGTTTCTCCGAGCATTCCCCAGGCCAATCAGTAAAACGTGACAGCTCAAAAACCCAAAACACCTAAGTCCGTCCCACGGAAGGATCGCGCAGCGCAAAATAGCCAACCGCCGCGATGCCGGCACACGTGCTGACAATTGCCGCAAGCGGGATGCCAGTACCGTCATAAAAGTGGCCAACCATAAAACTTGCAACACT
>JAEKFU010000446.1 GCA_016522385.1 Pseudomonadota bacterium | reverse complement strand
ATGCAGCAGCGGTCAATGGTCGGATGGTATCGCCGGTTATCGACGGCATCTGCCTTGCACCGATGACCAAAGTTGTTTCTTTCATCGCGGTTACCGGCAGATATCAGCTATTGGCGGCGCAATTCGGCTGTGGCTTTTTGCATAGCGGTGATCAATGCGTCGCGCTTGGCAGAAAGCCGTGCGGGGTTTTCATCACCAGCCTCGGCCGTCACGCCGTCAACCAGCTGGCTTACAGTTGCACCATCAAGGTGCAGCACCCCGAGGTCATCCCACCAGCGATTGAAGCTGTCGGTATAGCGTTCACAGAACGAGGCAAGGCCACCTTCGCCGGCACCGAGATGAAACAGCATCGTTGGCCCCATTGCCGCCCAGCGCAGGCCCGGTCCGGCCCAAACAGCCTTGTCCACGTCTTCCACCGATGCCACACCCTCTTTGACCAGGTGAATGGCTTCGCGCCAGATGGCGGCCTGCAGCCGATTGGCGACATGGCCCGGCACTTCCCGATTGACGCGAATGGTGACTTTGCCGACGGCTTGGTAGAAGCGTTCGGCAGCCTCGACTGTGCCTGCCGCGGTCTTGTCGTTGCCCATCACTTCGACAAGCGGGATGAGGTGTGGCGGATTGAACGGATGTCCAAGTACCAGTCGGGAAGGGTTCTTCCAGCCGCCTTGCAATTCTGAAAGTGTAAGGCCCGAGGCCGAACTGGCGACAGTCGCGTCGTCATCAAGTGCCGGCTCAATTTCGGCAAACAGCGCATGTTTCAACGGCAACTGTTCCGGAACGCTTTCTTGAACGAACCGCGCACCGGCGACTGCATCGCTGGCCGACTTGTGAAATGTCACGGCATCGGGATTACCATCTTTGACCAATCCGAGCTCTTCGAGCGTCGGCCAAGCCGTTTCTACATAGTCGCGTACTGCCTTTTCAGCCTTGTCTTGCGGATCGTAGACAGCGACGCTTCTGCCGGATGCCAAGAAAAGCGCCGTCCAGCTCGCGCCAATCACGCCGGCACCCAGTGCCGCGGTATGCTTGAACTCAGTCATCAGAATAGTCCCGGTTGAAGTGGTGAGGTGACGGTAAGGCCACCGTCGACTGTGAAGCACTGTCCAGTGACAAAGAGTGACTCATCCGAAGCCAGCCAAGCGACCGCGTTCGCAATATCTTCAGGTCGACCGAAGCGACCCGCTGGGTGACGGGCAAGCGCGTCCGTCTTTGCCGCTTCCGGATCCTTCGCCAGGGCAAAGGCGCTGTCAGCCATGCCGGTTGCGATCCAACCCGGCTTGATCGCATTGCAGCGCACCTTTGGGCCATGGTCGACTGCAATTGAACGGGTAAGCCCGTCGACAAACGCCTTTGAGGCATTGTAAAGCGCCATCGAGGAGTCTGACACAGACCCTGAGATCGAACCAATGTTCACGATCGAACCGCCATCGCGGCGCATTTGGCGCAACACCGCGCGGCACATGTTGAATACGCCCCGACAGTTGACACCGACCACCAAATCCCAATCTTTGTCGGTCGACTCGGGCACCGTCTTTTCGACCTGAACGCCAGCGTTGTTCACCAAGAGCGAGATTGCGCCGAAGTCTCGAACGGTCTGTTTGACGATCTCCTCGGCAGCAGCAGGCCTGGACACATCCGCCTGCAGCCAGCCGACGCCTTCTGCCAGGTCATCCGGACGCTCGCTGCGGCCGCAGGTCACGACCTGCATGCCTTCGGCTGTTAGCCGGTCGACAACTGCCCTCCCGATACCGCGCCCACCGCCGGTCACCACAGCAGTGCGGCCCTGTTGCCCAGCCATCAGTGTGCCACCATGACGTGCCGGATGGCGGTATAGGCATCGAGTGCATAGACGGACATGTCACATCCGGCGGCCAAGCCCGTCATCGTCCTTGCCGCACCGGTCGCCGGATTGATGACACTCAACGCCGCGCCACCGCCTACAACGAGTTCGCCATCGATCAACAGTCTCGTCTGCATGCACGCCTCCCGTCAGAATGAAACCCGATCGCCACCCTTCAATGCGAGCCGTTAGCGCGCTTCGCTCGGTGTCGCGATTGTCAGGCCAAGGTTCTCGACAATCGCTTTGATCTTGCGCACTTGCTCGGCGTTGGACTCCGCCAACTTTCCAGGGCCGATATAAAGACTGTCTTCCAGTCCAACCCGTAGATTTCCGCCGAGCATGGCCGATTGGGTGGCAAAGGGCATTTGGTGCCGGCCAGCGGCCAGAACCGACCACTCATAGTTGTCGCCGAACAGCCTGTCGGCGATAGTGTGCATATGCATCAGGTTGTCGAGATCAGCACCAACGCCGCCGAGAATGCCAAACACCAACTGGATGAAGAACGGCGGCTTGACCATGCCCTTGTCGACGAACCAGGCTAGGTTGTAGAGGTGACCAAGGTCATAGCACTCGAACTCAAAGCGTGTGCCGTGCCCGTCCCCCAGCGTCTTGAGCCCATACTCGATTGTCTTGAACGTATTGGGGAAGATGAAGCCCCTTGTCATCTCAAGGAAAGCGGGTTCCCAGTCGTGCTTCCAGTCCGCGTATTTTTCCAGCATCGGAAAGATGCCGAAATTCATCGATCCCATGTTCATGGAGGCCATTTCCGGACTGGCCTTCGTCGCCGCGGCGAGCCGTTCATCAATTGTCATCCCCAATCCGCCACCGGTGGAGACGTTGATAACGGCGTCGGTCGACTGTTTTATCACCGGTAGAAACTGCATGAAGGTCTCTGGCCGTGGGTCGGGCTTTCCGGTCTCGGGATCGCGGGCGTGCAGATGGATGATCGAGGCGCCGGCTTCGGCCGCTTCGATCGCCGCTGTCGCAATTTGGCTTGGTGTGATCGGCAAATGTGGTGACATTGTCGGTGTGTGGATGCCGCCCGTGGGCGCACAGGTGATGATGACGGACTTTGCCATTGACTAGACCCTCATTTGCTGGACCTGTGCGGAAAGCCCGCCGTCCAGGACCCACAATTGGCCTGATGCATAACGTGCCTCGTCGGAGGCTAGCCAGTTGACGAGATTTGCGACATCTTCCGGCGTGCCGTAGCGCCTGATGGGGTGCACGTCGCGCACTGCTTGCTGCAGCGTTTCGATGTTACCACCTTGGCCACCGGAGCCATCGCCCTCGAAAAAGCTCTGCAGCATGGGTGTGTCGATGTAGCCGGGGCATATGGCGTTGACGCGGATGCCTTCGGGCCCATGATCGCAGGCCATCGCTCGGGTCAGCGCATGTACCGCGCCTTTGGATGCACAGTAAGCAGCCAGTCCGGGATCGGCTATGAAGCCATCGTAGGATCCGAAATTGACAATGCTGGCACCGTCACTTTTGCGTAACAGCGGCAGTGCATGTTT
>JAEKFU010000425.1 GCA_016522385.1 Pseudomonadota bacterium | reverse complement strand
ACCTAGCGTGGTCTCGAAGGTCTCCTGGAACAGCTGTGCCCGCTTGACGCCACCTGGGTCTGGCGACGCCACAACTACGGGGTTGTCGCCGACCCGTGCGCGCATATGGTTGGCGAACAAACGCCGGGTGTCGAGATGGTGTGAGCGGCAGCGAAACGCGTTCTGGAATGCCACGATATTGTGCACATCCAACGTCATGACCGCATCGATGCCAATGGCCTCAAGCAGCAGGGCAAAATAGCGTGTGGTGACGGGATCGCGCGGCTTGGTCTGGCGATCCTTCCGCGCATAGGCGAGATAGGGAATGACGGCAGTCACCCTACGCGCGCCGCCCTCGCGCACTGCGCCCAGGAAGAACAGGAGCCGGCAAATCTTATCATTGACGCTTTGCTCCGGACCCCCATGTAAGCTTTGTATTACATAGACATCGCGGCCGCGCACGCTGACAAGGGGGCGCGCCTTGTGCTCACCGTCTTCAAATTCACGCTCCTCGTGGTCGCAAAGCTCGGTGCCGAGACACGCTGCCACTTGCTCGCCAAAGGATCTGCTTGCATTGAGTGCGAAGAGTCGCATCCTCACCTTTTAGATGGTACCTGTTTCCGCACGATTGATTTCAATCAAGGAGTCGATATATGCGAAAGGGTCCCTTGGCTTGGAACGAACGCACCGGCGGCGGTGCTGAGCTTACGCGGAGATTGCCACATAAGATCGGTTCATACTCCCATCTCCTCGACACACCGTAATCACTGAGAAAGGCGAGATCAGCTGGCGCCGGATCACGGAAACCGGCTCCGAATCTGCTTTCGAACAGGATAACCGCAAGTCTTGCAGTATGATTTTCACTGTAAGGGGCCCGCGCTAGTGCGATGCGCAGTTCCTCTGAAAGTGGCGTGCATTGTTGCAGCTTCTACGCACTTCTCAGTTGTGCAGGACCATCGGTCCGAATTGCTATCAGCATGACTGGCTGGCAGAAGGTTCCGGCGGCTGCACGTCTCTCAATTCCTTTCAAGGGCCAACGTGTTGTCCGCTGCCAGATGGACGCGTGCTCCAAATTCGGCTGCCTCCCGGTTCATTACGGCGCGAAGCCACTCCGTATCGCTGCGTTCCGTGTGGTTTAGTTGAAAATTGCGGATTTGAAGCGGCACCATTGTGAGCTGATCCAGCGCACCATCCGCCTTCCGGACGGTCGCGAAATACATGAGCACGAGATCGCCCCGGAATTCTTCGTAGCCGCCAATACCTTCGTAATCATTGATAAAGTCGCCGCACCCGTAAAGGATCAACCTGCCATTGTGGACTTCCATCGCCTTGGGGTGATGTGAGGAATGACCAAAGATAATGTCCACATCCGCCTGATCGACTAGCTGGTGCGCGAAGTCGATCTGTTTGCGCGGAACCTCATAGCCCCAGTTTCCTCCCCAGTGGAGTGACACTACGACAATGTCGCCGGGTGTCTTGTTGGCCTGCACCTGCGCGGCAATTGCTTCCACGGCCTGTGGAGTCAGGTCGGGCAGGAAGTTTAGACCGGCGCTGCTCTGCGTGGCGGCCCACATGGGCGGAACGCCGCTTGTCGGTGAGGCAAAAGCGAGCACAATCACCCGCCCGCGCGGAAGCGGCACGATCGTCGGCGCCGCCGCTTCTTGGAGATTGCGTCCGGCGCCGACGCTTGTTACGCCAACACTGGTGAGCGTTTCCAGAGTCTCCAGAAGACCAAGCCGGCCCCAGTCCAGTATGTGATTGTTGGCGATCGTACAGCAGTCCACTTTAGCCGCGTTGATGACTGGAGCGTTCTTAGGGTTCATCCGGTAGTTTATGCCCTTCGGCTCGGGCTCCGAATTTGTCGTGATGGCGGTCTCCAGATTTATCAGTCGCACCTGCGGTCTGCGGCGATCCAGTTCCGCCAGTGCGTCGCCCCAAACGTAGGCGAAGTCGACTGGCCTCGGGATGGGGCCATTGGTCCTTTCCGCCAGCGCGACATAATCGGCCGCCGACTTCACGTAACTCTCGTAAAGTTGCGGATCACATGGATGAGGTAACACATGGTCCACGCCACGCCCGGTCATCACGTCCCCAGCCAGGAACAACGTGACCAGATTCGACACGTCGGACTGCAGTCGACCTGTGGGTGAGCTGCTCGACAACGGTTGTTTTACCATTCTCCTGGTCCTCTCGGGGCGGTCGACAATTCTCGTTCACATCCGCAAGAATTTGAGGAGAATACATTTAAGTTACCCGCTCGTGTGAATTGTGAGTCACCCTTACACACTGCGGTAAGTGCGCCCCGCTCAATGAGTGCGTTATAGGCATGTACCAGCCTACGCTCGACCTTGCTCGCCTTATCGGCGTGAAAGCCATAGAGGCGACGCATCACTCGAACGCCGTGCTGCATGAACACTGTGACAATGCAAACTCGCCCGACTCGCACCAGGGCGGCATTGAGGTAGATCAAGGCACCAGATGCCAGATCTGAGAGATTGTTATTTCGGCCACCAGGACACCGAGAAATGTTGCGATCTCAGAAAGCGGTCTCTCGGTCGAGTGTACTCAAAACCTTGCCGGTCCCAATCGTTCCGCAATTTCGCATGTCGATTGCTGAGGCTGAAAGATCGCGTCTCATCGCGATCGCCGAGCGGCTGGTGAGCAATGAGCCTGCCCTCTCGACCAAATATGCATTTGGCCCGAGTGTCAAATCGGGAATGCTTGACGGACCGATGCTTGTCATAGGGGACCACTCCGAAATACCGCTCATCTCCGCGGAGGCGGGAGATCTCTATCAGTATCGAATGGCGCTGTTGGCGCGCGATGGCGATATCGTGGCCATTAGCGCTCGACGCACTCGCGAGTTTGAGCGATACATTGCGACAACTCTGGGACTTGGTACGTCAGAATTCCTCGACGTTGACTCGACACGAACACCGCTCTGCGTCCCGCTCGCCAAGCTCTGCTGTGAGGATGAAACTGCCTTTGAGCGTATCGTCGCGGTGACCAGAGATCGTGGCTGTCTGACAATCATGCCGCACATTGGAACTGGTCATCCTTGGCTGCTTGCAGGCGCAGTTGCGCGATCCTCACACAGACCTGTTCGAATTGCGGCGCCGCCACCCCGTCTCACGCGTCGTGTCAATCATAAACTCTGGTTCTCCGAGCTTGTCAGCAAAGTACTTGGTTCACAGGCGCAACCCAAAGTCTTTCACACCTATGGTCCAGCCGCACTTGTCGGTCAGGTGACTTCTTTGGCGCGCAGATATGATCGAATCGCCGT
Source organism: Pseudomonadota bacterium (assembly GCA_016522385.1). Taxonomy (GTDB): domain Bacteria; phylum Pseudomonadota; class Alphaproteobacteria; order Rhizobiales; family Aestuariivirgaceae; genus JABDJG01. The sequence goes on along the minus strand of JAEKFU010000425.1, from coordinate 6,060 downwards.
AAAAGTGCCGGATAGTGCCGGATCGGCTGGAAACATCTCGATTTGGTCCAAGGATATCCGAGACCTGTCGAGTGCTGCAGTTCACAGCCGCTTGTTCGCGCTGCTCCACGATCTTGGTTGGGACGACAAGTATCCCTTACTCACACAGGTCTGGGACTGCCCTGTTCATTGTTCTCCGTCCGTCCAGTGTTGGATCCCCAATCAAGATGAGGGGCAGCCTATCATCGAGGGTATTTTCGAACAGATCGTTGAGGGGACAGAGGCTGAGTTCGTCGGATCGCGTCCGGCACAACTGCCGGCCAATCTGCAAGCCACGCTCGCGGATCAAGCCTATAAGCTGACCACCGTACTGCAGTCTTGTGGCTACTATGGCCGTTGCAGCTTTGACGCCGTTTTCGTCGGGCCGAGTATCGATTCGGCTACGATCCACTGGATTGAGTGCAATGGCCGTTGGGGAGGGGTCTCAATTCCGATGACTCTCGTAAACCGCCTGACGGGAGACTGGACAAGCAAGCCATTCGTTGTCGTGCAAAAGTATGTCACGATTTACCCGCCGCTTCATCTCGATGACGTTCTGGAGCGTCTCGCGGAGCGTCTGTTCGTGCCAGGGCAGACCGATGAAGGGATCGTTGTTCTTTCGCCAATTGGATACAAAACGACGAAACGGCTTCATTTTGCTGCACTGGGTCGGACCCCTGAGCGTGCGGTGTCTCGCGCAAAAGAAGCGGCGGGCCTGCTGCTTGGCTGACGTGGTCCGGTCAGTTCTGCTGAGTGCATTCCATAAACGACCAATTTGGATGGCTCCCTAGATGCAAGGACTTTTTTTGATGAGCTGACTTTGGATCCGGTACTGGCTGATGTTCGGCCTGACCGCTTTGCCATAACATCTCATCGTCCCCGCAATCGTTGAAATCCTCGATCAGCTCGCGGGTCAGTGTGTGTTGCCGTCTGCAGGGTCTAAAGTTGCGGGCCCCGATACAATTCACCGCGACTCATCGCGACCAGTGCGATCCGGGCGGCTTTGTTGGCCATGGCAACGGCATCCAGCTTGGCCGGCCGCATGAAGTCGATCAGAACTATGCTGCTGCTCGGCGGAGATGAGGGCTAGGAGCAAATGGCGCCAGCTTTGCCGGCCTGCCGAAAATCCTGCGCAAGTACCTCTGAATCTTCGCCGGTGCCATCGACATCCAAGCCAGCCGTCCCGAAAACCTTTTGCTAATGACTCCAAACATCGCACTGATCATCAGTCGTCGAACCGCATCTGGCTGAGTGACGTGTCCAGCAACGACATGTTATTTGGTAAGTGTGACAGTTTCGAAGAACGACGCCACAGAAATTGCTATCATTGGCGCAGGGATTGCCGGCATTGCGGTTGGAAACTTCCTGGCAACAAAGTTTGGCGTACGTGATGTTATCTTGATCGACCTGGGCCGGCCGATGGGTTTTACATCGGCCCAATCAGGCGAGAACTACCGTAACTGGTGGCCGCATCCGGTCATGAGGCAGTTCACCGACCGCAGCATAGATCTGATGGAAGAGATCGCTGTCGCGTGCGGTGCCAGTCTCAACATGACCAGACGGGGCTATGCCCTGGCAACGCGGCAAGAGAACAGTGACGCTCTGATTGAACAGTTGTACGCCAGCTATGAGGACTGTCCTGATCGTCTCATTCGGATCCACAAAGGCCGCAAGACACCTGACTATGTGCCGGCCGGGCAGGGGCCTTGGCATGAAGCACCCAATGGCATAGACGTCCTCCAAGGGGGCGACCTGATAAGTGGAATTTTCTCCGGTTTCGACAAGTCAGTTAAGACCGTGATCCATATTAGGCGTGGCGGTGACATCAGCAGTCAGCAGCTTGGACAATTCTTGCTGGAAAGATTCCGCGCATCCGGTGGTCGGCTGCTCCAGGGGCGCGTGAGAGAGCTGTCCGCTGCTTCCCCTTTCAGCCTGAAGATTGAAACCTCAGAGGGCACCAGAACGCTAAGCGCGGAACGTATCGTCATTGCCGCGGGCCCCTTTGTGCAGCAAATCACCGGCATGCTCGGTATCACTCTGCCGGTAATCAATGTTGTTCAGCAAAAGATCGCCTTTGCCGATGGTGCTGGGGCGATCCCGCGTGATTTGCCGTTCACGGTCGATCTCGACGAGCAACGGATCGACTGGGATGCAGATGAACGAAATGTGCTTTCCGAAATGGCGCATACCACCTGGCTGACGGAACCAATGCCGGGCGGTCTGCATTGCCGCCCGGATGGCGGTAAGAACGGCACCTGGATCAAGCTCGGCTGGGCCTACAACAAGTTTGTGAGCGAGCCCTCTTGGGATCCGCCGCTTGATCCACATTTCCCAGAGATCATCCTGCGCGGTGCGGCCCGGCTCCATCCGGCACTTAAAGCCTACTACGGCCGATTGCCGCGCCAGATGACCCATTACGGTGGCTACTACACTATGACTGAGGAGAACTGGCCGCTGATCGGCGGGCTGGGAGTGGACTGTGCCTATGTCGTCACGGCTTTGTCCGGTTTCGGCACCATGGCGGCCTGTGCGGCCGGTGAATTGTGTGCAAGTTGGGTTTGTGATGCAACAAGGCCGGCCTATGCAAATGCGCTCAGCCTCGATCGCTACAATGACTCAAGGCTAATGCACGAACTTCACGCGTGCGCGGACAAGGGACTGCTCTAGCCGATGAGATATGCCTGGCAAATCCTGTTCGTCCCGCTCGTGATATGCAAGCCGGCCGACATCCACGCACAGAGTGCACCACTGGCGGCCTGGACAGTTGAGCGAGCAAAACTGCCGCGCGGCGGAAAAGCCTGTGTTGTTGTTTCTACCGGCCATCATGTCAGGGTCGTCCTGCTTCGCATCACTGCCGTCTCGCGCACGCAAGTTCATGTGAAGGTCGGTTTTGAGAACCAGCCGGGATCGCTGCGTTATCTCCGTGTGGGCCGCAAGATTTTCCAGACTGCGAGAGATCGGTTCACTGGGCGCGAGGCAGCCTACATCGTCAAGCAACTGCAGATGTCGAGTGAGTTTGCGTTTGAATGGTTCCGGCGCCCGGATTTCGCAAAGCAGAACGGTCTCTACCAGTCGGGCGAATTCGCCAAAGGCTTGAGCTCCTGCCGCGGGTGGATCGCCGGCACCGACGCCTAGAGCATCTATGTTGATTTGGAAGCAAATCAACATAGATGCTCTAACTGCTCAGGCGACCCAGAAGGCCTTTTCCAGATCCTCGAATTCCGTTGCCGGACCTTCATATTTGTTGCGGCCAAGTTCGAGCACATAGACATAATCGGCAATCTTCAAGGCGTGGCGGATTTCCTGATCGACCAGCAGGATCGTGATATCGTCTCGAGATGTGAGCGCAGTCAGCATCTCGTAGACCTCTTCCGACAGCATTTTCGACAGGCCGGCGGTCGGCTCGTCGACCAGCAGCATGTTCGGGTCGGCCATTAGGGTGCGGCCGATCTCGACCATGCGCTGCTGGCCGCCGGACAGTTCTCCGGTGATCTGCTTGCGTTTTTCCTTCAGTATCGGGAAGCGCTCGTAGTTGGCTTCGATCTTTTCCCGCACCTGTTTCTTGTCGCGCCGGAATGTCCAGCCGCCAAGCTCGAGGTTTTCCTCCACTGACATGTCCTTAAAGACGCCAGGCTGCTGAGGAATGTAGGCGAGGCCCTTGAGGATGCGGTTGTAGGTCGCGATATCCAGGATGCTCTCACCTTCGAGCAGGATGTCGCCCTGGTTGGGCCTCAGAAAGCCGAAGGCGGCACGTAGCGCCGTCGACTTGCCGACACCGTTGGCACCGAGCACGGCGGTGATCTTGTTGCGTTGGACCTTGATATTGAGGCCCTGGAGGATGTTGAGGTCCTTGTAGTAGCCGACATAAAGGTCGCGCATCTCAAGTACAGTGTCGGTGTGAAAATCGCTCATGGTCGTCATGCCCCGGTTGCTTGTTCGGCACCTTCCTCGGCACCGAGATAAGCTTCAATGACGGCGGCGTCGCGCTTGACCTCTTCCGGCGGCCCGTCGGCGATGAGATCGCCATAGTTCAACACTAGGAGCCGTCGGCTCAGGCTGAAGATCGAGTCCATCTGATGTGAGATGATGACGATCGCCTTGCCTTCATCGTTCACCCGGCGGATGTAGTGGTAGATAATTTCCATCAGTTTCGGATGCACACCGGCGAACGGCTCGTCCAGAATGATGACATCCGGGTCGAGCATCAACAGCCGACCGAGCTCCAGGAGCTTCTGTTGGCCACCTGACAAGGCTTGCGCAAATTCGTTTCGCAGATGATCCATGGTGAGGAATTCCAGCACCGACATCGCCTTGTCGTGGACTTCATTCCTGTTTGCCTCGCGGCCCATGGCAAGAGCAGGCACATAGAGGTTTTCAAGCACCGTCATTCGCCTAAACGACCGTGTGACTTGGAAGGTTCGGCCAAGACCGGCGGCCGCAACGTCATATGGCTGGAGTTGATCGATGCGTTCGCCGTTCAGGTATACCGTCCCGCTATTCGGCTTGATGGCGCCATCGAGGATGTTGGTCAGCGTCGTCTTGCCGGCACCGTTCGGGCCAATGAGGCCGATCAATTCTGGGCCGTCAATGGTGAACGACACGCCTTTTAGCACATGTAGGCCGCCGAAGCGCTTGTGCAGGTTGGTGACAACAAGATTACTCATTCCGCGGCCTCGGCTTCTTCATCACCACGCAGACGCTTCTCAACCGTCTCCTTGGCTACATGGCCACGAGCGAAATAATCGATCATAGGTGCAATCAGCCCGTTGCGCGAAAAACGCAAGGTCACCATCAGCAAAATGCCGAAGAACACCAGACGCCAGATCGTCATGTCGATAACGAGCCCACCAATCTCGAAACTGTTTCGCAACATTTCCAGCATGAACTGGATGATAATCGCACCTATCGCCGCCGCCACGAAATTTTCGACCCCACCGATTACAGCCATCGCAACAACCAGGCTCATCTGCAGCAGGAACAGATTGTTGGGCGTGACGATGCCGACGTAATGGCCCTGAACCGCTCCAGCGAGTGCGGCCATCATCGTGGTCACCACGAATACCAGCACCTTGTACCTGGTCGTGTTGACACCGAGCGCGGCGGCGGCATCCTGGTCTTCGCGCAAGGCCCGCACAAACAGGCCGAATTTCGAGTGCGCCAACCATGCCAGGATGGCTAGACACGCCAGCATGAGCCCAAACATCACAAAATAGGGCGGCAGTTTGTCGGTCTTGGAAAAGGCATGACCGAACAGCGTAATGCCGTTCTCGAACAGGGCGGGCGTCTCCATGCCGGCCTGGCCGCGGGTAATCTCGATCTCCGCACTGATCGTGGCTTTCAGGATTTCAGCAAATCCGAGTGTGAAGAGCGCCAGATAGGCTGCCCTTAGGCGCAGCACCAGCAAACCAACCAGCAGGCCGAAGACGCCGCCCATAACCGTCCCCAGTGCGATACCGAGCCAGACCGGCATCGGTGTTACCTGAACCGAGCCGCCCCACGTCGCCATGGCTTGCCTCAGGCAATCCTGCGTGAGCGTCGTCGAAGTCACCCCTATCGGATTGACGACGACCAGCCATGTGCTGCCAAACTGGTATTCGGTGCACAGGTTGGTGGGTTCGGGCGAAAGGTAGAAGTAGTGGCAGAAAAGGGCCGTCGTATAGGCACCGATTCCCATGAAGCCCATATGGCCGAACGAAAACTGGCCCGCATAACCTGCCAACATCGACCAGCTCGATGCCAAAATCGCATAGAAGAACGCGATGATGCAGATATGCATAATGTAGTCATAGTCCGCACCGGAATAGACGAAGGGGAACGCCACGAAGAACGCGATGGCCACCAGACCGAGTATGTTTGGGACCTGCTGGCGCATCAGAACTTGCCGTGGGCGCCGCCGGCGTACCGACGGCCCAGTAGCCCGGTGGGCCGCAACAGCAGCGTCAAGGTAAGTACGACCATGCCATAGGCCGGTATGTAGGATGCCGCCTTTTGTGCATCGGGGATGCAACCGGTCCCGGCGGCTTCCACCAGACCGACAATGAT
>JAEKFU010000396.1 GCA_016522385.1 Pseudomonadota bacterium | reverse complement strand
CGGTCAACTGGAGAATTTGGGCGTAACCGTTCAGCTTAACAGACTGGCCCAAGCAACCGACGTTGAAGCGCTCGACCCAGATGTTGTCATAATTGCCACGGGCGGCCCGCCGAACAGAGGGGACTTTGTCGGCAACACGCTTGCGAACACTACCTGGGACGTGTTCAGCAAACAGGCCCCTTGGGGCGATGTTGTGCTGGTGTTTGATGAGCATGGCGGTCACGGGGCACTGTCATGCGCCGAGCTGTTGGCAAAGGGTGGGGCGAAGGTGACCCTTGCGACCCCCGACCGCGTGGCCGGTAGTGAACTTGGCGATACCAATATCGGTGCGCATATGAGTGAACTCTATGGGTACGGTGTAAAGATGCGCCAGGATACCCGGCTGACCCATCTTGAACGCGATGGCAATGGTCTGTTGGCTGAGCTCACCAACATCTATACCGACAATGCCGAAAGCTTACGGTTCGATCACGTAGTGAGCGATTGTGGCACGCTGGCCAACGATGAGCTGTATTTTGACCTGAAGCCCTTTTCGAAAAATCTCGGTGAGATGGACATGCGAGAACTCGCGGGCGGACTGCCACAAACTCTTGAGCGAAACACGGATGGGCGGTTCCAGCTTTATCGCATCGGCGATGCATGGGCCAGCCGCAACATTCACGCCGCCATGCTTGACGCCATGCGGGTCTGCGCGAGCTTGTAAGTTCAACTCTCCGTGATCGTTGGAACCTTTTGCTCAACTCTTCGTTCTAAAGGCTGCGTCGGGCGCTTTGCGGCGGGCGCGTTTTGGACTGAACGCTCATCAAAGAACCCAGACGAGAATGAGAGAGACATGAACCGCAGACAGGTTTTGCTTGGTACGCTAGGGCTGATGCTTCCGGCCACGCCCGTTTTGGCTGACAGGCGAGAAGTGCGTTACAATTTTACATCCAGTTTTGGCCGCGCTTTGCGCAATTCCGGCACGCTGCGCTATGCGGGTAAGAAGACAGTAAGCTACCGAACGCTGGAAGAGCCGGGCACAATCATCGTCAGCACACGGGAACGGGCGCTCTATTTTGTGCTCCCCGGCGTCAATGCCGTGAAATATGGTGTCGGTGTCGGGCGTCGGGGCTTTTCTTGGAAGGGCGCAGCACATATCCAGCGCAAGGCCACATGGCCATCGTGGTATCCACCCGAAGAGATGCGCAAACGCGAGTTGGAACAGTACGGTCGCAAGCTGCCGAAGATGATGCCGGGTGGCCCGCAGAACCCGCTTGGCGCACGGGCGCTTTATCTGTTCCAGGGCAAGAAGGATACGCTTTACCGGATCCACGGCACCAACAACCCAAGCTCGATCGGCCTTGCCCAGTCGAGTGGCTGCATCCGATTGCTCAACGAAGAGATCGTCGATCTCTATAACCGGGTGCAGATCGGTGCCAAGGTGATTGTGATTTGACCCCGTACCCCGTGTCGCTGGCAAAACTGGCCCCTCCCCTTCGGTGTGCCGGCGATGCGGGGACCCCTTGAGGGAACCGCTGATGCAGTTGTGTGATGAACAGGCTTAAGCATGGCTAGAGCGGACCTTCAGGATGAGTTCAAAGCCGTGGTTATGGGTGAGCTGTCGGCGCTTTACCGCACAGCGCGGCGCATATTGCAGGATCACGACGAAGCCGAAGATGCGGTTCAGGAAACGCTCGATAAGGCGTGGCGCAACCTCAACAGGTTCGATCACGGTTCGCGATTAAAGCCGTGGCTGTTCAAAATCCTGACCAACACCTGCCTGGATGTTTTGCGTGTGCGGCTCCGGCACACACATGTGGCATTCGATGCGCACGACCAAGGGTTTGATGACAACCAGCGCCTGCCCGATGAACTGCAAGCAAATCGCGAGCTGGGTTGGCAGATCGAAAACGCCATCAGCCGGCTGTCGAGTGATTACCAGACAGTGGTGCAGCTGGTGATCATTGAACAGTTCTCCTACGACGAGGCAGCGATCGCGCTGGACGTGCCGGTCGGCACAATACGGTCGCGGCTGAGCCGAGCGCGGGCCAGTTTGGTCGCCGAACTGTCGGGCGCACTTGAACGGCGACCGGGGCCGCAGAGCGGGCGCCCTGCGGCGCGTCTGAGATTGATAAAGTGAGGTTGAGAGATGACAAGAACCACTCCTCTTAGTGATCTTGAAAAGTTCATCGATGGTGAATGCACCCCGCAGGAGGTTAAGCGCATTCGGGCTGAACTGGCTCGAGATCCATCCCTCAGCGAGGCAGCAGACCGGCTGGACCTGCTCAACCGACTGCTGCGCTCGAGTGGACGCGATGTCGAGGCAAGCGCTGCACTACGTGCGACCATCGCCCGCCGCTATTCGACTGAAAACACGCCTTCTGCCAGTGCTAGGCGTCGTCTCAACCGGCGGACGTTTTTCGCCGGCGCCGGCGGGGCACTGGCTGCCGGGTTTGCCGCGTTGATCGTCGTGCCCAGGCTCAGCGGGATTGGTGATGCCGGCCTCGATCCGGTCGGCACGTTCTTCCACGATTTCGAAACCTATCTGCTGAAAGACCGGGCGCTTGATGTTACCGAGACCAGCATGGTGCAGCTGGCCGGCTGGTTCGGCGACCGATTGCCTTTTGCGCTGCCGCCGGTCGCCTCGAGTGGTAACAGCGTCAAACTGATCGGCGGCCGGTTGTGCTGGCTGATGGAACGGCGGCTGGCTTCACTCAGCTATGAAACCGATGCCGGGCCGGTGGTGCTCTACATCATGGATGCCAACGGCATCGAAACGCCGCCCGGCCGCGACGCGCCGGACATCGGCAAGGCGTTGTCCTGGCACCGTTCGGATGACCACACGTGCCTGATCTGGAATTCCGAACAGCTGCTCTACGTCATGGTCGGCACGCAGGAGGTGCACAAGATGATGTCAATCGCTCGCTCGCTGGTGAGCTAGGGCATGTGGAATTAAGTCGACACCGTCCCGCTCCTCAGGTCCAGCCACCCACAGGGTACCAACAATGCGTGCTTGGACCAGGTGAGCGGAACGGTGCGAAAACAGGACACAAACAAGCCTCACAAAATGGAGATCAATTATGAAGAAGCTTGACCGACGCGCCGTCATCGCAACCGGCCTGGCAGCCGTTGCCGGGCTCGGCGGCTATTCACTGTTGCGCATGGGTGCAAGTGGTCAGGCAAATGCTGGCGGGTCGATGTCGGCAGAATTGATGACCGCTCCGCCGCTGGGCGAAAAGTGGCTCGGCAGCGCCGATGCGCCCGTCACCATCATCGAGTATGCCT
>JAEKFU010000377.1 GCA_016522385.1 Pseudomonadota bacterium | reverse complement strand
GGCCACGCCAGCGCCACAACCCTGATACTCAACAGACCCTAGGGGATGGCAGCTGACGCATGCCGGCTAAGGTATCAAGCAGTTCCTAACGAGCTCAAGTTCATTGCATTTCCACTGCATCTGGCGGGCATAGCGGTAGATGAAGAACTGAATAGGCCCTGACCGTCGTTTCATTTCGCTGGTCGGGCGAGAAAACCGTTGTAATGGGTCTTCAGAATCATAAGCATAAGCTTAGAAGGGTCATGCCGCTCAATGACACATTCGCCCTTGAGCAAAACCTCAGCCAGACAGCGATTGGCACTCAATGCTCTTCGCAGTGATTCACGTCCGGTAAGCGTGAGGACGAACCGGTCATCAAAGTTGGTTATTATGTTTTGAGATACCAGCCAGGCCAGTGCTTGATAGCCAGCAACACAATAGGCTGAGTCGATCTCCAGCTCCCTCAAAGTGATTGGATCAGGGAATGCCCGCCAAAACCTCCGAATACGCTGCAAGATATGCCTGCCGATTTCATTTGTATTAACAATGCTTAGTGTGTGAGCGTCATGAACCGCCGCATCAAGGTGAGCAATTAACTTCATTGGCGCTTCCTTTCCACCGCCGAATCTGAGAGTTTCACTAAAAACTTGGTCCAACATCCTTTCCAGAGTCGAGAAACGCCTTGCCTGTGCAATGATGCGAATTCCGTTTCCCGTGATTGCTCGATCGGGGCCTCGAATCGCCACCCAAGCGTAAGCTTATGGCGTCTTTGACGACAAATGAGTTTATCTGGGTCAGTAGGTTAGAAATTCTAACAGGTAGATGATGGCACGCCGAATTCCGCCACTTAATCAACTTCGTGCTTTTGAAGCTGCCGCGCGTCGTGAGAGTTTTAGACGTGCCGGCGACGAACTTGGCGTCACCCATGCCGCCATCAGTCATCAGGTGAAGGCGCTCGAAGCTTTTTTAGGGGTAAAACTGTTCAATCGGATGACCCGTGCCGTGAGCCTTACTAAAGAGGCGGCTGCCTATTATCCCATCTTACGCAATGCGTTGGATAGTATCGAGGACGGGACCGTTCGCCTACTGCGACACAAGGAAACCAAGACGCTCAAGATCAGTGTCGTGCCTACACTGGCAACACGATGGCTGATCCCACGGATGAGCAGGTTCAACACCGTAAATCCTGACATCGTCTTGCAGCTTGACGTTGGCATAGAGCTGGTCAATTTTGACTGCTCGGATGTTGATCTCGCAATTCGGCATGGTTCTGGCGATTGGGAAGGACTAATCGCGCACCGGCTCTTCCCCGAAGAGATCTTGCCCGTTTGTTCACCAAGCCTATTCAAAAAATATCGTGAACCGAAGGAGCCTGCTGATCTCCTTGAGTTCACTCTCTTGGGGGCAAATGCCCGCAAATGTGAATGGCCACGTTGGTTTGAAGCAGCAGGGATGAAGAACATAGAGCCACCGCATGTATTGCACTATCCAACACAGGCGTTAGCGCTTGACGCAGCCGTAGGCGGCCTTGGCATTGCACTTGCCGATCCAATTTTGGTCACCGACGACGTCACGAACGCTCGTTTGCAATGCCCTTTCAATATCAAGGTTTCAAATCTCAAAGGATACCATCTCGTATACGCCAAGAGCGCGATTTTGGACCCGAAAGTGACGGTGTTTCATGCCTGGCTAAAGGACGAATTGGTCGCTAAATCTGCCGCCAACGAGCCTGCTCCGGCTATGCTCAACAGAGAGAATTAAATTGCAGGCTTAAGACCGAACCGGAGGACTCGTCCGCTTCCGCGTCGGGTCATCAGCAAGCCAAACCAGCATCAGGCGCTTTGGATTGCCTCGGCCACGAGTGCTGAAACATCGACCCGCCAGAAGGTCATTTTCACCATCGTAATCTTATTGCACAAGAGAGCGCACAGCTTAGCAGAGGAAAACCGGCACAGGCGTTAACTTCGGCGTCTACCAGGAGATGTGGAATTTCCAATGCTCCATCGGCAGCTCTCGCCGCACCTCAGCTGAGTTGAGCAACACAGCTAGCGACGCCCGGGCAACTGCTGTTGGTACTTTTTACTTAGTTCGTCAATCAGAAGCTGCACCGGAACACCGGGGAAGTTTCCAGTATCTCTTTTCTTTGCGCGTCGCATCGCGGAGTCAAACGAAGGATGCCAGGTCCGATTGCCGTAGCTTTCTGACGCATTCCACCAAACTCGAAACTTGTTCAGATCAAACCGCCAGGCACCACCGGGACCGCTGGGCTGGTGAGCGCCGGGGATAATACCTTCTGCCGCCTTGCGGGTGAAGTATCGTGCTGAAAGGCCGGTTTCATCGGCGAGGTATTTGGCAGTAACGTACTTCATGTGAACATCCGCATCCTTAGGTTAGCGACCTCATTTCATCACATTGTTGGGGCGGTTGCTACGCCCTAACCATCTTCATGAACAGATCTTCTACATGCATGGTGGGTCACTTTCAAATTTGTATTGCCGTTCAGTTGGCGCAAGTAGGTAAACTCTTGTAGTTTGGTTTCCTTGTCATGCGCGATCCTCATATACAGTGATCCCTACTGTGGTGAATTGATGGTGCAGGTTGCTACTGTCGTCGTGAACTGCAGCTATTGCAGCAAATGAATAGTGACATATTTGCCGGACAAACAATCTTTCACTGGAACAGTGCTGATGTCGATATTGATGTTATCTTGTAATTCATATAGTTAGACAGAAAAGAATCGTCAGTTTGTAGATTTTGAGGGCCGGATGGTGGGTGCGGTAAAACGACACCGATTTGAAAAAGAAATCGTTGCCAAGGTACGACGGCTCTATCCACTGGACAACTATCACGGCGTTCTGGCGTTGTTAGGAGACTATCTCACTGTTGTGACTTGTGTCATAGCGGTTGAACTTTTTGGCTGGGTGATCTACCCGCTAGCGATCATCGTCATTGGCTCTCGCCAGCGGGCATTGGCAACAATCACCCATGAAGCCGCCCACGTGACGCTTGCGCGAAACACGACCCTGAACAATTTTCTCGGCACCTACTGCAGCGGCTATCTGATTGGCATGTTGATGGATGCATATAGACGCTCGCACGTGGGAAGCCACCACGGGAACTTTGGCAGCCAAGAAGAGGATAGTGACTACCAATTTATGATTTCATTGGGCGTCTATTCGACTGCTGGCCGTCTAGACTATATCTGGAACTTGTTCGTGGCGCCGTTGTTGCTGTTGCGCCTGCCCAGCTACCTAACCTATCTTGTCCGAGAGCGGCTAATGTCCTGGAAAAACAAGGCCGGCCGCGCCGAATTTACCAGATTTGCGCTTTTTTGGGCCTTGATTCTGTCTGGTTTGTTCCTGTCCGGCAATCTCATTGATCTCTTGCTGTATTGGATTATCCCTTTCCTTACCAGCTACCAGATCATTGGCTGGTATATCGAATTGTCGGAACACGCACCGCTGATGCACAGCAATCTCGATGTCAGAATGTCGAGAAACCGTAACAGCCATTGGCTTGAAAGGCTACTGACTGGCATTCACGGGGAATCATATCATCTGGCTCACCATCTGTGGCCGCGCGTGCCGTTCTGGCGGATGAAGGAACTCAACGCCATATTGCGCGAAGACCCGGTCTACCGTGACCAGGATGACAGCTGCGGGGGCATCATTCTGTCGGCCAATGGTGCCCCTACGGTGGTTTCCATCTTTCGCAGCATCGCGCGAGCATCGAATGCGGAGTCACTTGCCTCCGGCAAGGTTGCCTGAGGCCGACGGCTTAGGCAGTGTAACAAGGGTGGAGTTGCCGGAAATGGCAATGAGTTTTCTCGACGAATGGCTTGACGCGCGAGCTGATGCCAAATTCAATCTTGGAGAGAGCGGTGTCAGCAACCTGCAGCTATGTAGCTTTATCCCGCACGACAAGGTAGCTCATCTGCTGGCAGCGGTTGACTTTGAACACAATGACATTCTTGGCTCTGAGGGCCTGCGTCATGAGATTGCAAAGCTCTACACCGAAGTGTCGCCTAGTAACATTCTGGTGACCACGGGGGTCAGCGAAGCGATCTTAATCTATTTCATGTCAAAGCGAATGCCGAAGGCCAATGCAGTGGTTGTAACGCCCACATTTCATTCGCTCTATGACGTTCCCGCTGCGCTCGGCATTGAAGTGAGACTGGTGCAGACAACGTTTGAAACCGGATTTCGGCTTCCGATCGCCGAGATCGTCGATCGTCTTGACGAGAATACGCGTTGTGTGGTTCTCACCTCACCCGGCAACCCAACCGGAACAGTGTTTGACCATAGCGAAATCCTGGAATTAGCTGAGCAGCTACGGCCATTATCTTGCGATGTCGTTATGGATGAACAGTATCGTCTGCTGCCGCATGATCCGAAACTGGCCCTGTTTCCATCTCGCGCCAACATTCGCAAGCGTATCATCAGTCTCGGATCCGCTGGAAAGTGCGTCGGTGCCGTAGGTTTACGAATTGGATGGATTGCGGCAAGCGACAGTGTGGTTGCCGATCTGAAGGCGTGTAAGGCACTAACAACACATGCGGTATGCAAACTGAATGATTTAATTTGTACCGAGATACTACGATCGGGCTCGCCAGTACTGGAAACCAATCGTCGCTTTGTCCGACAAAACAAATCACTGTTTGCAAAGTTGATTTTGGACAACTCCAATGTACTAGAGTGGGTCGAACCGAGCGGTGGAACAATCTGTTTTCCGCGCCTTAAGCAAGACACGAACTCAGCAGAATTCGCGCAGCGGCTGTACGAGGAGACTGACGTTCTAGTGCTGCCCGGTGAGGCCTTTGATATGCCGGGATTTTTCAGGATGCGGCTTGGAATTGACACTGACGACTTTGCTGAGGCGGTCGCCAGAATGTCTCGATTTCTTAAAGCATACGCAAGGCAGCGATCAGCGGTGACGGCCGCATGATCCAACAATCAATTTCTTGATATTCCAAAGTTTCAACGCGTGCCAAACATGCCCCCGATCCGCGGCCATGGATTTTCACCACACCCTAGGACATTGCTTAAGTTTTTTTCCGGTTTTGCTCAAGCTCCCGCAGTTGGCAATAGAGCTTCTTTTCCTCGTCGGTCAGCATCTCAGGCACTTGCACTTCAACGCGAATGAACAGATCACCGCGCCGCGCCGCGCCATAATATGGGAGGCCCTCTTCTGCCAGCCGCAGCACGGCGTCCGGCTGCATGCCAGGCGGCACCTTAACCGTCGCCTTGCCAGTCAGTGTCGGAACCTTCAGCTGTGTGCCAAGCACCGCATCGGGCAGGCTAATGGTCTCGGCACGCCAAAGGTCGGCGCCATGGCGCGTGAAGCGAGCATCCCGTGCGGTACGGAGGATGACAAGAAGGTCACCGGGCAGGCCACCCATCTCATCGTTGGGATAGCCGTGACCCGGAATCCGCAACACCATGCCTTCTTCAGCGCCGACCGGGATTTTGACGTCGAGAGTTTCATCGCGGAACGTCTCGCCGCGCCCGGCGCAGTCCGGGCAGATCTCTTCGATGACCCGACCCCGGCCACCACAATCGGCGCACGTGGTAATCTGCTGATAGCTAACATTGCCGCGGTCCTGGCTCTTCACATGCTGGCCGATACCATTGCAGCTTGCGCAATTGTGCAGCGCGGTGCCGCCCTTGCCACCGGTGCCGTTGCAGGCGGCGCAAACGGCCGGATGCCCAGCATGTACCGTCTCCGTGCCTCCGGACAGGACGCGCTCCAGTGGTACGGTAAGAACAACCTCCAGATCGCGCCCCGGACGCGGTCCGCGATGGCGCCGGAATAGCCGGTCGAAGATGCCGCGACCGCCGAACTCCTCACCGAAACCACCGAACAGGTCCTCGAAGTCGATACCGCCGAACAAATCCTCCGGCGCAAACCCCGCAACGCCGGCATGTCCACGCATATCGTAGTCAGCGCGCTTCTTTGGGTCAGAGAGGATGGCGTAGGCTTCAGCGATCTGTTTGAACTGCGCTTCGGCATCCGCGGCCTTGTTGCGGTCGGGATGATATTTCAACGCCAGTTTGCGAAAGGCATCCTTGATGGCCTTTTGATCTGCCTGCCTGGAAACACCCAGGACTTCGTAGTAGTCGCGTTGCTCCATCGCCGTGCCGCGCTTTATTGACCTGGCACTTGTCAGCCATTCATCATTGCTCTGGTCCCGGCGCCGGAAACGCTAGGTCTCTTCATACTCCGCATCGACAACCCGCCCACCGGGCCCGGCACCACTCGGGCGTGCCGCCCCACCCGGTTCGCCGACATCCGGTTTTGGATGCGGTGCCGCGGTCTGGGCTCCTCCATAGACCTCGGAACCAACCTCTTGCAGGATGGCCTTGAGCGCCTCGGATTTCTCTGTTGCCTTGCCGGGATCGCCCTGTTTAACGGCGTCGCGCACCTCGGCTGCGGCATCCTCGATGCGCTTTTTCAGATCGGCGCCGATCTTGTCGCCGAAATCGGCCAGGGTGCGCTCGGCCTGATAGGCAATGGCATCGGCCTGGTTGAGTTTCTCCGATGTATCGCGGCGCTTCCGGTCCTCCTCGGCATGCTCTTCGGCTTCCTTGATCATGCGGTCCTTTTCGCCTTCGGGAAGTCGGGTCGAGCCGGTGATGCGGATCGATTGCGACTTTGCGGTCGCCGTATCCTTGGCCGAGACATCGAGAATGCCGCTGGCGTCGATATCGAAGGTGACCTCGATCTTCGGCACACCGCGTGGCGCCGGCGCCAGACCATCGAGGTTGAACTGGCCGAGAGATGTATTGTCGGCCGACATAGGCCGCTCGCCCTGGAAGACATGGACGGTCACGCTGGTCTGCATATCAGCAGCAGTCGTGAAAATCTCCTGGCGCTTCACTGGCACCGGCGTATTGCGCGCAATCAACGGGGTGGCAACACCGCCCAAGGTCTCAATCCCCAATGTCAGCGGCGTCACGTCGACCAGCACAATGTCGCCGACCTCGCCGCTCAGCACACCGGCCTGGATTGCTGCGCCCTGGGCGACACATTCCATTGGATCGACACCCAGCTCTCCCTTGCGGCCAAAGCAGCCCTCGAAGAATTCGCGGACGCAAGGCATACGCGTTGGGCCGCCGACAAAGACAACACGGTCAATTTTGCTGGCTTCGACACCGGCATCGTGCAGTGCTTGATCGACCGGTGCGCGGCACCGTTCAATGACCGGGTGCACCATGCGTTCAAGCTGGGTTCGCGTGACCTCAAGATCGAGATTGCGCGGCCCCTTGTCGTCGGCGATCAGGAACGGCAAGCTGACCCGGGTTGATGTGTTGCTCGACAGTTCGATCTTGGCGATCTCGGCAGCCTCCTTCAGCCGTGCCGACGCAACCCGGTCACTGCGCACATCGAGACCGCTGTCTTCTGCAAACCGGCTGGCGAGGTCGTCGAACAGCAGCTGGTCCATGTCGGTGCCGCCCAGTTCGACATCGCCGCTGGTTGACTTCACTTCAAAGACGCCACTGCCGAAGTCCATGATCGTGACATCCAGCGTGCCGCCGCCGATATCGACCACAGCGATGCGTAAGTCCTCGCCGCTGCGGTCGATGCCGTAGGCCAGCGATGCGGCGGTCGGCTCGTTGACCAGACGGACGACCTCCAGTTCGGCGATGGTGGCGGCATCCTTCGTGGCGCTGCGTTGATTGTCGTTGAAATAGGCCGGCACCGTGACCACGGCCTGCTTGACTTCTTCGCCGAGGAAAGTTTCCGCATCCCGCTTGATCTTCTGTAACAGAAAAGCCGACAGCTGTTCCGGTGTGAACTCCCGGTTGCGCAGCTTGACGGTCTCACGCTTGCCCATCCGGCGCTTGAAGGCAGTGGCGGTGCCTTCCGGGTTAGCCACCGCCTGGCGCCGCGCTGGCTCGCCGATAAGAACCTGGTCTTCCGCCGTGACCGCGACGTAGCTCGGAAAGGCCTTTCCGCCGAGCGTGATGCCTTCGGCACTGGGAATGATGACCGCCCGGCCGCCGCGCAACACAGCCGCCGCCGAGTTGGATGTCCCCAGGTCGATGCCGATAATCGCCATGTTTCCGCTCCCTGGGTTGTGAAAGCGCTATGCCCGCATCAACCCTTGCCGACCGAGATCTTTTTCGTCTCTTTCTTGGCCTCGGGCAGTTTGGGCAGCACCACGGTCAGCACGCCATCTTTCATCGACGCCTCGACCTTGTCGGCATCCACGGTCTGGGGCAGGCTGAACGAGCGGCGGTAACTGCCGTAATGGCGCTCCGAGACGTGATAGTCCTCTTCCTTTTTCTCGGACTCCTCTTCCTTCTCGCCCTTGATGGTCAGCATGCCGTCCGAATAGGTCACCTCGACATCCTCTTCGGCCATGCCAGGCATTTCGGCTTTGACCCGGAACTCCCGATCGCTCTCGATGAGGTCGGCGGTCGGCTGCTTGCCGAAGGCTATGGGCTCGAGTCGCCGGAAAGGCTCAAAGAACGGCTCGATATCGAAGAGCCGGCGCCCGGACGGCCACTTGCCGAACCTGCCTTCAAAATTCTGGAACAGGCGGTCAACCTCATCACGCAACGTCCGGATCGGATGCTCTGCTTTCTCGGGCACCGTCACTTCGGTTGCCTTTGCCTTCTTCACCGGTGGCTTGGGCTTCTTCTTGGCCGGTGCGGCCTTTGGTTTTTTGGTCATTGCGGGGATCTCCCTTATCCAAGTGGTGACGCAACCCGATCGGACACTCACTTCGGTAAGCGCCAAGTCTTGGATATCCTCGAAGCAGCTGGCTCAATTTGCCTTGATCCAGATCAAGATGACTTGCGCTGCAAGCCGGACTGCCCGCTTGTTCTGGCGCGGCGACCCCTGGATCCGGGATTTGGGATAGAAAGCTTGTAGCCACCGACATCGGCCTGGTGCAAATCGAGGCCGAGACTAAGCGAACGGGATTTCCTTTTGAATGTGTAGGGAACGAACGATGATCCGTAGGCAGACAATTGTATCAATCTTGAGTGCAATCTTCGTTGGCAGTCGATCTTCTTTTTCATGCGGTGAATGTGAGCCACTCTGGTGCGAAAAGTAGTAGCCCTCCAATGACAAGCATTCCAACGCCGCCGATCAAGTGGGATGCACGAAGATAACGGTTCGTCATACCGGTCGCCGTCAACGTCAGAATCGCGACAATAAAGATCACGGCATCGTCAAGAATGAACACCGCCACGTAGAGAAGCAGATACAGATAGTGCTGCCATGCAGGCAAATTGTTCATGGCCAACACCTCAGTGAAGACGGCCGGGATGCCGGCGGAACAGAACAGTTCTATTAGATTGACGGCAGCCGCCAACACCACAATCCCCGCCAAGGCTGCCAGGAACCGCTTTTCGGAGACGCTGGCGCGCAGGGCATCCATGATGCGTTTACGTTGAACTGGATTGGTGACACGGCATTCTGCGGCAGCATTTGTGCCAAACGAGTGCAAGTAGTAGGCGCCGCTCGCGAGCGCAACAAATCCGACGGCGATCCGCACCCAGATCACCGCGCCAAGCAAGAGGAACAGGTTGAGCCAAGCGGCAAGGAAGCCGAAATAGACAAGCCCGGACGTCAGCAGGAAGGCGCCGCCCAAAAGCCACATACGCATCCGATCTTGCATGCCGACCAGCAGGCCAACCAGAAACACCAACACCCACATGGCGCAAGGATTGAAACCGTCAACAGCTGCGAGCAGAATGGTTAGTGCAGGCAATGACAGTGACGCAAGTGATACGGCTCCGATCACTGGCAGCTCGATGGTCCGCCGCATGACTGCGGGTTGCTCGGTCACTGTGGTCGCACCCGACTTGTGCGCGGCCAACACGTCGGCAAGTTTCGGACAACCGTTATGTCGACAGACACGAGCTGTTTCCAAAATCATCGCACCTGTTGTCGGTGCGTCATCGAAACCGAGAAATGGACGGCCGCCGACTACTATCAAAGGCACCCCGGGTCTCTTGATTTCAAACAGCTCGCAGATTTGCTGAAACATCTCCTGACTATCGGTTGACGCGGAAATGTCGATGTCGCGGACAATCAGCCAGTCCCGTGTTTCCTGTGTACCTGCGAGAAAGTCCTTGGCGCGCGCGCAGTATGGGCAGCCCGGCTCCGAAAAGATAACCAGTTCGACGTCACCCCGTTTGGGAGCTGTCAGTGCTCCCGGTTGCCCGGCTGCATCAGCTCGGGCAACAGCAAGTACAAACCAAATGAAGATGAGCGCTAGAAAGACAACCAACCTCACCGCACGGCTCCTTGATCGGCGCGGTTATTTTCGAGCCAAATGCTCACACGACAAGCCCTTGAAAATCATTGATGTGGGTCAAAATAAGTCACCGAACTGAAGCTCGGGCTCTACACATGACTGTCAGAGTTCTAATCGTCTGCCAAGGCGCCTGAAGGGCCGTGCTGACTCCCCGCTCAATCTCTCCTTTGGGGTAACTGCAGACTATCTGGCCCTTACAGCCACGAGATCCCCGCCCCTCTAATAACGGACAAAAAAGCGGTAAGATTGGACATCGAAAACTGAAGCTTTGCTACGTACCTGCAAAATCTGACAAGCAGTAGCCCCGCGATTGGTTGTGGAGGGACTGGGATGACAATCTTACATCTACATTCGGAACCGTTGATTGACGATTGGCTCGATGACTATGGGCATTTGAACGAGGCCTATTACATGGTCCCGTTTAGCAATGCGACCTGGGCCCTCCAGGACCACTTTGGAATCGGTGTTGATTATTTCAAACGTACAGGCGGCGCTCTCTACACGGTCGAGACGCATGTTTGCTATCTGAAAGAGGTCCGCGCACCAGCGATGATGGAGATCGAGAGCATGATCTTCGGCTCGGACACAAAGCGGATACGCTGTGCCCACGTCATGAAGGTCGACGGCATCGAAAGAGCGACATTCGAATGCGTGTTGTTGCACTTTGATGTCAATGTAAGTCGAACTGCGGCCATGCCGGAAGATGTTCAGGCGGCGCTGAAACAGATGAAAATTGCCAATTTGCCTGACTGGGCCGGGCACGGCATTTCGCTTGAGAAACGCTGAATGCCATTTGATAAGTGGTCCAAGGGCACGTCGAAATCCTAGGACTTTCCTGTACGCATTGAATGGCCGTTACGGGTCATCAAATATCCTTTCAGGCGCGTTTGTATACGGACCGACAGGTGGCAAAATGTGAGTATTTTCTCGAGAAAGTCCGTTGTCGACGGGAATTGTATGATTTCAGCGACTGTGGAACAAATTGCTAGGGTCGCATAAAGGAGGTTTCTGATTTGGTGCTGGGCTAATCTCTCGATGGACCCTAAAGGATTTCAATTGATGTCGTCTTCTCCCGTATCAGCCCGTTTGCAAGAATTCTACAGGGAGTCTTTCGTGTGGGACGCGCATGCGGGCATTTTTCCGGATCCCAAAGTCAATCTCTCCGTGTTGGAGGACTGGCGCAGCAACGGTGTCAACTACCTAAGCGTCAACGTCGGTTTTGACGTTATGGATCCGGCGCATGTCATGGCAACGCTTGCTGCCTACAGGCGTTACGTCCTGGCACACAATGACCGGTTGATCCTGGCAGGACGGTTGGTCGATATCGCGCATGCCCGTGATGAGGATAAACTGGCAGTTTCCTTCGATATCGAAGGAATGAAAGCCCTAAGTGGCGATCTCGACATGGTCGATGTGTATCACGCGCTCGGCGTGCGGCAGATGCTCTTTGCCTACAACCTCAACAATGTCGCGGCCGGCGGATGCCATGACAACGATAGCGGGCTGACCGAATTCGGCAGAGCCATCGTGCGCCGCATGAATGATCTCGGCATAATCGTCGATTGTTCCCATGTTGGCTACCGAACCAGCATGGATATCATCTCAGAATCCTCTAAACCGGTTGTCTTTTCACACTCAAACCCCACGGTGATCTGGGCACACGAGCGCAATATCACCGATGATCAGATCAAAGCTTGCGCTCGAACCGGCGGCGCAGTGGGAATCAACGGCATGGGCATCTTCCTCGGTGAGAATGACACTCGTACCGAAACGATGTTGCGACATGTCTGTCACGTTGCCGAGCTGGTCGGCACCGAACATATTGGCTTCGGTTTGGATTTCACGCCCCAAATCGATGTGGATGTCACGGAAATTCTGGCAAGCCGGCCAGACTATTGGCCCGCCGGCAATCTCTACGACACACCTGGTATCGGCCATGCCGGACCGCCGCAGCTGCTCGATATGGTCAATGCGCTGGCAGACCGCGGCTTCAGCGAGCCGGAAATCCGAGGAATGCTTGGCGAGAATTTCCTGCGCGTTGCTTCGCAGGTCTGGAAGAACAGCTGACCGGTATTAAAGAGCTCCTATTAGCGAGAGACCATACTCGCACTTTGAGGGGCCCGAGGTTGAAGGTCGCTGTTAGGAATAGGACCGACCTTTCCAAGTGCCGCCTCGTCCACGCCAGTGCTGGAGCGCTGATGCCAGCGTCATCAACACATATACCGCTGCAGACAGCGGCAGAGTCAGGGCAAGCAAGGAGGGTTTCCCATAGAATGATAGCGTGGGAAGATAGGTGACCGCCATTGCCACCCAGGCGGCCGCGCCCAGGCCGGCGATGGCTGCCGAAGCATGAAGTGGCAGTGTGAACACCGCGATTGGTCCGGCCAGATAAAGCACCGCCATGGCGAAGATGGTACCAAGCAATAACGCAGATGAACGGTTGAGCTGCGTGTAGGCGGTGCGCGTCACCATGGCCCAGATCGACGCTAGTGCACGGTTGTCCCTTAGGCTGGTCACATCGTTGCTTAGGCCCAGCCAGATTTTGCAGACGGGCGGTCTTGCCTTCAACAGCCGGGCCAGCGCGCAATCATCAATGAGCTCTCCTTTTATCGCTTCAAGTCCGCCGAGCTCGGTAAGTACTGAGCGACGCACGAGAACGCAGCCGCCGGCTGCCGCCGCGGCCGGATTGTCCGGCTGATTCACGCGAGGGAAAGGATAGAGTTTCTGGAAGAAGAAGACGAAGGCCGGAATGAGGAGGCTGCCCCATAGCCCGCGACTGTCCAGCTTGGCCATCAATGAAACAGCCGTCAGGTCGTCTTGTTCCGCTTTTCCGACCAATCGCGACAATGTATCCGGGGTGTAAACGATGTCGGCATCAGTGAGCAGCACAAAGCGGGCAGCCGGCGCCTTCCTGGCCGCAACCGCAAGCCCGTGCTGGAGCGCCCAAAGCTTGCCAGTCCAACCGGTTTCGAGATCCGGTGCGCGGGTGACAGTGATCGGTCTTACCGAACCCTGCGCCAGGTTCTCAGCGATATGTGCGGTGCCGTCGTGCGAGTGGTCATCTACCAGCACAATGGAATAGTCGCCGCCATAGGTGCTCGCCAGATGCGATGCGATCACAGAGCCGATGGTATCCGCCTCATTGCGCGCGGGAATGATCGCAACCAAGGCGGGCCATTGCTCAAGTGCCTGCAAGGCTTCTTCCAGTCGCTGATCCGCGCGCCAGAACCGGCCGTGGAACATGAGCAGATAGAGCCATGCGAGAAACGAAACGGTGACGAATGCTAGTGCGATCTGAGTCATTGGTTGCAACGGTCTGCGCCAAGTGGTGCGGCTTCTCTGCCAGCGCAACAATGATCGTTGGGCCAATTGGACGTTCAACACAAGCATTCAGATCAGTCCCTCGGGACCGTCTTTATTGGTTTGCGGCAAACATCGGCAATGGCGGCAAGACCACACATTGGGTGTGGACAACGCAACTGATCGCCGCGCGCTGGGAACTTGATCAAATGACGATGCACGCACCGATCGATGGGGTTGTGCCGGCCGTCGTCTTGAAACCGGCAGTCGTGTGAGCGCGTCTCAGGCCGTGACGGCGCTGATCGACAATGCCAATCCGACTATCAAAGTCCGTGTTGCCCGGAACCATCTCCACCACATCAGGGCGGGCCAGAAGGCCGATGTCACCTTTCGGCTTTACCTGGGGAAGACGTTTCCTGCAAAGGTTGACAAGATCCACCGTGCCAATCCAGTCGGGCAGCTACAACCTTCCGCGTTGGCTCCGTCGGTGAAGGAGGCGCATGAGAAACGATTCTTGGTGGTGCTTGCGCTTGACGACCCCAGGCTCGAACTCCCCATCGGGGCCGCTGGAACGAACGGCGGCAATCTATACGCCGGAATTCCCGGTCTCCCATGTCTTTCGCCAGTCACCCTTTGGAAGACGACTTGGCTGAACTTTATAGCGGCAGGATAGGTGAATCAGATTTACAGCTATCGAAATGACTGAATTGGGGGTAGACTTTTTGTTTTCACAATCCAGGAACAATTGGCTGCAGCAAGGTGCGTTAAATGTTGTCGTATGAAATTCACAAGGACGATGGTGTGATCGTGATGACCTCGGTTGGCGAGACGACATTTGATGACTATCAGACCGTTGGGCCTAAGTTTTACGCCGACGTCAAGTCCCACGGCATTCGCAAGGTATTGGTGGATTCGCGCAAATTTGAAGGCTGGGACTCCAAGAAAAGCGAGTCGTTAGCCTTCACGTCCTGGACTCAAGCTCGATCCGTATTTGATCGTATCGCAGTAGTTATAGATGACAGGGCCAGAAGTGAGCTCAGCCGATTCATGGAATTCTTCGAAAATGCCGGCAAGGACGTCCGCGTTTTTCCTCCTTCAAAGTATGAGACAGCGCTGGAATGGCTTAGAGAGAACGAGACTGCGTAGGCGCGAAAGGTGTGGGCTGGCTCAAGACTGAATGAAGAACTGCAGATGCAGTGCGTGTTTGGTTTCAGGTCGCTTATGCCGATCGCAAGGTCATGTGCGGATTAACGACGTTCGGAATGTTGTCTGCCGTTTCCGTAGCAAGCATGCTATCGGCTTGTGCAAAGATTCCTCGACACCATGCCGTCCCCACGTGTCAATAGCCGACGAAGTCGTTGCCGTGGTGTCACGTCTGCTTCGGACACAAGGCGCGAAATTGCAGCCTGAACGAATGTCAACTATGATTTGCTTACCGAGGACTTTGATGAAGCGGTCCAAACTGGATCCCTGCGCCAAGCGTCGGTTGTTGACCGAGGTCAATGACGTTACGAGGTCATCATGTACAGTCTTGCATTCGGAGAGTACGCAAGGAGTTTGTTATGAAGTTACAAGTCAAGTCTGTAATGCTTGGCATCGCAACGCTGATTGGGGCGTTGTTGGTGCTCACACACTCACAGACTGCTGCAGCGATCACACTGCGCGTCAGCCCCTTGGATGTTTCGTCTCAGTCCGCTGATACGCAGCGGCCCGTCCAGATGGTGGGTCAACGGGGCGGAGGTCGTGTCATCAGTCGTGGCACAGCCCGAGGTGGATGGCGTGCCGTGCATCCTGGCGGGGGTGGACGTGGTGCCATCAGT
>JAEKFU010000369.1 GCA_016522385.1 Pseudomonadota bacterium | reverse complement strand
CGTGATACAGGCCATACTGTCTTTGTGAGGATCAGCTGCGGCGAAAATATTGTGCACCCAACCTACCGGACCCGGTTTGATGCTGGAATGACATGAACTACATTCCTCCACCGAGCCGTGCGCGGCCGTCATAGGTCCTGGCATCAGCAAGTTGGTGCTGCCGGCAAAAGTTATCGAAACAGCGAAAACCCCGAAGGTGATCATTGTCAACCATCGGGCGCTTCTGCGCTGCATCGAACGCACGCTCGGGACAGGACGGCAAGCCGGTGTTGGAGATCCACAAGAGCCGTTTGCGTTGGGACCGTTTTCGCAAGGTCCACCATCAGCAGCTGAGCGGCCGCAACTAAGGCGCTTGCCGTCGCGCATCGGCGTGCAACTTCGGATGACACGGCAATTTCCTGCTTTGTCGGGTCCCAAGCGGCATTCGTCGCCCGCGTCGTCACGGCCGCAAACCCATCCTTGATTGGAGCGCGCAAAAGCACGCTTTATAGCACCGAGACCTGCCGTCAGATTCAAGCTGCTAAACTCCTGAAGTATAAGCGTAAACCGTGGCCACATGCACGACGGACAGAGCAATCATCCCGTAGGCTGCGGGAATATGTATGAACAGCCAGGCGACCAGAAGCCCTTGATGGGCGTATTGATAGTCCAGATCATCCTTTGCGACAATGCAGGACCTGATCGAGCGTAGTGTTTCTTTGCCCGGTTTATCGAGATATCGATCGAGAGAATCGAGTTCGTCGCAGATTGTTCGAAGTGGCCTTTGGGATTGTTGCAGATGGGCCAGAATGTTGCGGGGCTTGCGAAAGAACCCATGCAACGTTTGAGCATAACACCCCGTTAGAGCCGAAGCCCTGATTTCCCCAACCGACCCAATCACCAAATCGTCAACCTCCCGCGCAAGTTGCGCCTGAAGCGCCGGAATATTCTCTATTGCAACCAGCCGGGACTTGGTCTGCAACCTGGCGGGAATTGAGCGCGTCAAGAATGCGCCGACGACGCCGGAGACCACAACCAGAATGAACAAAAACCACATTGACCATTCCAACTTGGTGTCAGGCAGGGTGAACTGCGTGTGAACAGCAAAGAATGCGGCCGTCACGTAGCCACAATAGATATGTGCCTGCATCCAGCCGGTAACGTGGCCAAGCCGCAGTTTCGGTAATTTTCTTCTCCAGCTGAAAAACAGTTGGAATGCAATCGCGCTAAACAATATCCATCCATCAAGCAGTCTGGGGTCACGTAGAGCGGTGTCATAGAGCAACACAATTGCGTAGAGTACTCCGGCAACGATCGAAGCGATCGCACCATTTCGTACAATGCGCCAAATCATCACCGGGCCACTTGCAGCTTGTTGGAAAACTTCTCGGCATTCGACAGGTCGATCCGCATGATCGCATCATGCGGGCAGGCTCGTTTGCACGCTGGGCCGCTAGACTGACCTTGGCAAAGATCGCACTTTATCGCGGTGAGCCGTTCAAGGCCGCTCTCGCCAGAGTCGCCCGCCGGCGAAAAAGTCGCCTCCATGCGGATGTTTCCATATGGACAAGCGCTGGCGCAGGCGCCACAGCCAATGCAGGTTGTGTTGTCGATGACGACATTGCCGCTGCTGGTATGGCGCTGGATCGCGCCGGTCGGGCAATCAATCATGCAAACCGGGTCAGTGCAATGCATACAGGCGTTTGCGACCATGAGATTGTGATGGGTCTTACCCTGCCTGACAAACCGCGGAATATTGTCATGCGTGGCGGCGCAGGCACGAACGCAGTCATCGCAATTCACGCAGCGATCCGTGTCGATCACCATGGCGCTGGTGCCGTTTAAGAAACGGTTGTCAACGATGAAATCAAGCAACGATTGCGGGAGGCCAATTCCCCTGACCGCACTGTATCCCTTTGCATTTGGATGATCGTGGTCGCCGAACATATCCCGATCCATCTTTAACAGGAATTCGACAGCCTGCTGAGGTATCCGGATCACATCGGCATAGCCACACGCCCGCAGCCCGTACTCGAAACGTTGGCTTTCGCCAAATCTGATTCCGGCGATCAGTTGCTCCAGACCAAAAAAATCCCCGCTCGTCAAAAACCCCAAAGTCAGCTCACCGTCGTCGATCTTGTGACTGACCCGGACAAATCCTGAGCAAACGAGAATGCATTCCTGCAAATATTCTCCTTGTCCTGAAATCGTCGGTTCTAAATTGTCGGAATCGCCATCGCTCGGTGGATTGGCGACATGACGTTGAAAGCGATGCGACCAACCCAGCTCACCGTATGTCTCGAAGACCGATTGTTCAGCCACCTTGCGCAATGTGGAGTGATCGATCCTGTTGAACAACGAACATCGTCTCAATCCGTGAATGCAGCTTTGAACTTGATACAGTGCATCCATGCGCGTGCGGAAATCCGTGGACCAGAATCTCAGGTCTCGGACACCAGGCCACCGCAACTCGAAGACGAACGTGTTGTCGGCGCCTGCAACAACCGTGTGGCCTCTAAGCGAACGTCTCAAGGCCGATGAAACACCAAACACTTCATGCTTGCCAAGTGTGGTGGCAGACCGGTCAGGATTTGATGAGTTTTCCGCAGCTTTCTCGCCTGTCCCGGTGTCGTGTGGCGAAGTTGGCTTTCTGGACATCACCGCGGTCATGGCTTCGATGCTCTGTCGAACATCATTGAAAATCGGAATCGATTGAAGCCAGCTATTTTCTCGGCCGAACGTAGCGAACCGCGCGCGACTGCTGTCATCTGAGGATGTCATGGATTCGACATGACCGCGCAGCACAATAAACATTGAATCGCCATAGTCACGCTCGCTGAAAATCTGGTCACCCTGATCAAACCGTATAATTCGCCCATCTCTTGCAATGATCTCCGTAAAGGGCAAATCATCTGGAAAGTCTTCCGGCTCAATTCCATCGAAGATGGGTGAGGACACTATGCGTGACACGGCTGCAGGTGAGATCGGAGTGGGTCCGAAAGGTGTTTTCCACCTGTGCTGTTCCATGCCGATTTTTGCCGGTGGCTCAGATCGCCCCAGCGCTAAAGATCCGCCCGATAACATGTTGCTCCACCTATTTGGATGGCTTTCCCTTGTAATCCTTTTCGCTTGGTATCAGCTTGTCGATGCTACCAAATTTGCTCCCGTCGTATTTGGTGACCAGGGCAATCGTCTGTTTTGCAATCTTGTCAGCTGCGGCAGAAAGCGCGTCATTGTTGTTTAACTTAAGCGCAGCCGACTTGCCCAGTTTGACAATCCGGGCAACTTCGGGGACTTTACGCAGGGCTTTGGCCGCAACGGTCATTTTCTTACGTGCAGCCGCAGCGCGTCGCGCCATCTTGATCGCATAAGTCTGTTTCTTTGTTGCCACGCCAACAGCGCGAATCGCCGTCTCGAGTTCTACCGCCAAGCCGACGAGATACATCATACGTTTGCGGTTCTTGCTCGCCTTGACGTTTTTCTTGCCCTTTGAGTACCAGACGTTGTGCCGCACTTCGCCTTGCGACCAAGAGACGAGTTCGAACTTGCTGCCGGCTGGATGACCGCCAACATTGACGAGTTTTTCCTGTGGCACGACATGGCAGCTGTAGCAATTCTTGGCCAAGGCATACAGCGCCTTCGGCCTGATCATTCCAGCCGCTTCCGATTTTTTCCAACGCTGGACCGCTTTTGCTTTTGGCTCGTCTTCCTTCTTCTTGTGGCCGCTGAACTCCGCGTGAACCTTGAGGTATCCTTTACCGTCTCCGTGGCACTTTTCGCACGAAATTCCAGATACCGCCTTGGGCCTCTTCTTTACTTTCTGGACTGTGAAATGACAGTTCAAACATAGGCTTTTGGATTTGACCCGTTTGATTTTCATCTTTTTCTTGATTTCCCGCGACTCCTTGCTGCGCGGCATATCTCGGAACGTGGTGAAATGATGCGACTTTTTCCAAACCAGTGCTTCGTCCTTGTGACACTCGGCACACTCATTCGGGCCCACAATATTCTCTGGACGGACCTCTGCTCCCGCTGCTGCAGCCAGATTAGAGGTGAGCACCATGACGAAACCAATCGTTATCAGACAGTTTAAAATCGAACTCATATGGTAAAACTGACGTATATATTCCGCAAAATTACATTCTTGCAATTTAAATTTTGGAAATTTTTCCCATTCATTTCTTTCTAGCATTCCACACATCTGCAAATAACTATTTTTGACGACTCATTCTGCATTTCGGGTAGAGAATTCCCAATTGCCCCCTTGCACGGACGCTATTGGCGGCCGGCGGGCGGAGTATTATTAAGGAAACGGGCGATTCATTGGCTGAAATTGGAACACAGCGTGGGATGTTGAAGTTTTTTCAGCAAAAAAACACCCTGCGACCTGCCGAAAACAACACTCAAGTTTTGCCGGGACCAGTTGCGCGACCGGCCGTTGCCCGACATTCATAGCGATGCAACCACCGGCACTAATTCACCGTCATTCCAAGGCTTTTGGCTGAGCTTTTGATGCGGGCCTGTATTCGGGGCCGGTCAGCAAACGCCTTCATGGCATCCGAGAGAGCCGTGCGCGCCAGTTCTTTCTCCTCAAGGACCAACCACGAGCGTATTAGACGTACCCAGCCGTCGGGATTCTCTGGGGACGCCTTAAGCCGTTCGGCAAGGCTTTCTACCATGCCGCGGACCATTGCCATGCGATCTTCCTGCGACATTTCCTCAGCATTCTTGATGTCTTCGGCCGTGGGTTCCTTTGGCGCCTGAGTGGCCTGCACCAGTTCTATTTCTGCCGAGTCCTTTGTCTCTGGCAGGGAATCTGCGATATCGATACCTTCATCTGCAGCAAATGTCACAATCCGCCTGCGTAGTTCATGTGCCCATTCTGCTTTGCCTGGCGCGATCTTGAGCAGCGCGATCCACGTGTCTACGGCGCCTTGCGCATTGCCCGTTTGGGCTGAGGCCAGACCAGTAAAGTAACGCGCACGCACGTCGTTGGGATCCAACACGAGAGCGGCCTCAAAGACCTTCTTTGCTTCAGTGGTTACCCGGCCGCCTGCGGACTTTACCAGCGCTTCGCCGTGTAGAGACTTCAGGATTGCGGTGTCCTCTTTGAGCTCGGAAGACCGCCGGTAGGCTGTAGCGGCATCCGCGTAGCGTTCCAGATTGTAGTACGACCAACCGAGCACGCGCCAACCATCGGCATCGTCTGGGTTGTCGGCCAATCTTGCCTCCAGGCGTTTGATTGCATCCTTGATATTGTCGACAAATTCTTGCGACGTGCTCTGCGCCGGAATGACCTGTTCTTGCGCTTCGGTCATTGCCTGATCGGACTGCAGGGGTTGCTGGGGTTGCGCGCTTGGTTGTTGCGAATTGCTGATTGTGGCGAAGAGCCCGATCGATCCCAAAACGACAACACCGCTGGCAGCCAGTAGCACCTTGAGGTGGCGATTCGGACCAGCTGCTGTTGATGTACCCCGTTCGGATCCATCAACATCAGCACTGGTGCACTTTTCCTTGTCGTGCACCGAACTTGCTTTGGTTTCATCACTGAAGGCCATGTGTTCCTCCCTGCCGACACCTTCGCAACGACTGCTGCAAAACGCTAGACTTCTCGACTGTGTGTCGCTGTCCTCCTACCCACGAGATAGGAAGAATGCTGGGTGACGGGTGGTTGGTTTGAATTCTGGCTGCGATCTGACAAACCGCAGTCCCCAGGCTGAGCATATGTGACAATGCCGGTGCAGACGTTTCACCTCACAACCAAGGTACGCCCGCCCGGCATCGTCAGTCATCGGGCATCACAGACTGCTTTTGCTCAATAGTCGCGCTCTGCCTTCGTGCATTTCTGCTCTTTTTTGTCCCATACGTAGCCAAGTTTGCACTTGCCCGTGGCAAAGGCGATCGTTCCAGAATTTACGCCGACCGGTGGGGACACCGTGGCATTTGCCGATGTGGCAAATGTCAAACCAAAACTAACGATCGCAGCAACTGCAAATAAATTCTTCATCCTACTCTCTCTCCTGCATGTAGGTGCTCCGCGGTGCGCCGCATCGGCAAATGTGATGCCGTCGCCCACGTTCCCGTTCAGCGCTTTTTCACTTCGGGATTGGGCGATCTAAATTTACATTTGAGTGCTGAATTGGGCTTGGCTGTGCAATTGTTTTGTTTATTTCCTGACAATCTTGCCCCATTCCACCATTTTCATCGACTAATTTGGGATGCTGTTGGTCCCGGCTTTGACCGAAAAGTTTCCTGTCAGCTGGATCGTCGTCGATCAGGATGCGGTGGGCAGCACCGTCGAGGTCGTCAAACTGGCCGGACTTGAGGGCCCAAAGGAAGGCGGCGAGGCCGAGGCCGCCGAGCAGCAGGGCGACGGGGATCAGCAACAAGAGGACATTCATTTCGATCTCCCGATTGTAAGTGGATTGAGCCGCAGTCTCAGGGCATTGATAGTGACCACCAGCGACGACCCGGACATGGCCAGTGCAGCGACCAGTGGCGTAGCCAGGCCGACAATTGCGACCGGAACCGCCAAAAGATTGTAGAGCGCGGCAAAGGCAAAATTCTGACGCACCAGGCGGCGGGCGCTGGCGGCTGTCGAGATCGCCTCGACGATGACGTGCAAGCGGCTCCCCAGAAAAACAAGACCTGCCGTAGTGCCGGCAATGTCGGCGGCCGTCGATGGGGCCATGGAAGCATGAGCGCTGCCGAGCGCCGGGGCATCGTTGATACCATCGCCGACCATCAGCACCTTGTGCCCGGCAGCCTGCAGTGACTGAACAAAGGCGGCTTTGTCGAGGGGTTTCCAGCCGGCCTGGAATTCAGCGATACCAGCCTGACGGGCGGCCGCGGCAACGGCACTGTCACGGTCGCCTGACAGCAGCATGATGCGCAAACCCCGGGCGCGCAACGCAGCAACGGTTTCAGCGGCATCGCTCCTCAGGTCATCCTCGAGCGCGAAGACCCGAGGCGGCTTGCCCGCGATGCACAGGCAGAGTTCTGGGCCACGATGCACGTCGTCTGTTTTCGGTTCAAGCGTGCCGCACCATTTGCGATTGCCGAGCCGCACCAATTGGTCGTTGCATTTGCCTTCAAGGCCATGGCCGGGATGCTCTGTGACAGCGTCGATTTCGGCCGGCTTCAGACCACGATCCTGCAGAGTGACCGACAGGGCGCGTGCCAGTGGGTGTGCACTTTCCTGCGCGAGGCCGGCGGCAATTGCCAGATCTTCACTCGACATTGCATCCATGGCGCACAGCCGTGGTTTGCCCGTGGTCAAGGTGCCGGTTTTGTCGAAGATCACGGTGTCGATCTCGGCAAGGCGTTCGAGTGCCGCACCGTCCTTGACCAGCACACCTTTGCGGAGCAGTTTGCCCGCTGCAACCACCTGAACGGCGGGAACCGCAAGACCAAGTGCACACGGACAGGTGATGATCAGAACGGCGATAGCGGTAAGCAGTGCGTGATTCAAGTTGCCATCCCACCACAGCCAGCCACAGAAAGTGGTCAGCGCGGCGAGATGGACCAATGGTGCGTAGATGCGCGCGGCGCGGTCGGCGAGGCGGACATATCTGGCACGGCCCTGCTCGGCGGCCGTCATCAGATCGACGATCTCGGCCAGCACGGTGTCGTCACCGGCGGCGATGACCTCGATCTTGAGCGGACCGGTCAGATTCATCGTGCCAGCTTCGACAGGTGCACCGGGTCCGACCGGATCCGGTGCGGCCTCGCCGGTAACCAGGGAGCGATCAAGATCGCTGTAGCCTTCGACAATGCGACCATCGACTGGCACCTTCTCACCGGGCGACACCATGATACGCATGCCGGCGGCGATGTCCGCCATAGGCCGCCAGCTTCGCTGACCGGTTTCGTCGACGACGGTCGCGCCGGAGGCTTTGAGTGCCACCAGTTCTGTCAGTGCCGAACGCGCCCGGTTGCGCATCATATTATCGAGCGTTCGGCCGGCCAGCAGAAAGAACAGCAACATGACTGCTGCATCGAAATAGGCGTGCTCGGCGCCACGAATTGTTTCTGCAAGGCTCATGGCTGCCGCGAGAATGACTGCCAGGGATATCGGCACGTCCATGTTGAGACGACGGCGGCTCAGTGCCATCCAGGCCGAATTGAAGAAAGGCCGGCCGGCATAGACCACCGCCGGAAGAGCAATAAGCGCAGACAGCCAATGGAGCAAATCGCGTGTCGCGGCTTCGGCACCGGACCAGACCGATACAGACAGCAACATGACATTGCCGGCAGCGAAACCGGCGACCGCTAACGAGCGCAGCAATATACGACTCTGGTCGACTTCGCTGGCGGTATGGTGATCGCCCAGGTCGAGGGCGCGTGCCTCAAATCCGGCGACCTCGACGGCGGCAATAAGCTTGTCCTCCGAGGTTTTCGCGCTGTCCCATTCGACACGGACCCGCCTGGCCGACAGGTTGACGCGCGCCGCTCGGACACCGGCACAGTCGAGTAAGGCCCGTTCAACCCGAGCTATGCAGCCGGCGCATTGCAGGCCGGGTACAACCAGATTGGCTCGCTGGACGCGAACCGCCTCGGTCCTCGCGGACTCGCCGGGAGCAGTGAGTATGTTTGCCGGTTGGACCATGTTCATTCCTTGACATGGATGCGGAAGATCTGTCGGTAGGGCTCACTTACCGGGACATGCACCAGCATGTGAACATCCCACAGACCGGCATCGTCCGGGGCGTCGGCGCGATAATCACCAGGTGCGATCTCGCGAAAGTGCATCTGCCGGTCATCGTGTTCCTGGACCGGCCGCCGCAGCTGCGCATTTATACGTGCGCCGGTGACACCGGCGCCGGTGGAATTCAACAGGCTTAACTTTAATTCGCCTGCTTGCAATCGCAGCTGGCTCTTCCAGCCGCGGGCCCGCTGGCGTTGGGCGGTCGCCAGCTTGGCATTGTAGTCCTGACTGGCGACATAGCTGTTCTTGACCTCTAGCCCGGTCCAAGTGAGCTTGGCGAATGCCGCCAGCGTCAGGTTGACTGCCACGATCACACCGAAGAACGCCACCATGCCAACAAATACATGCCGGCCGGTTATGGGTTTGTCTTGAAAATGATTGCGCATCGCTCACGGTGCCTCGAAGTTGGCAACATAGCTGCTGGATTCCGTACCGGCGACGTCGCTGACAGTGAATTGCAGACTGTTCCGACCGCTTGACAGCGTTTTGCGCGGCGCCCGCACATAGACTTTGAGAGCCCGCAACTTGTCCGCGCCGATCTCAACAATCGTAGAGGTGGAGGCGAGCGCATCGGATCCAGCTATGGTCATTGTGGCGCCAGTGATGCCAGTCAAGTCAAGCCGGAAGGAGCGCGGCTCAGGCAGCATGTTGAGGATCTTGATCGTATAGCCATTGCGAATTGCGCCATCCGACAATTGCACGAACACCGGGTTGCGGTCATGCAACACGTTGACGTCGAGCCGGTCGCGGGTCACCAGGACGAACAGCATGCCCAGCCCGATAAGCGACCAGAGGGCGAGATAAACGAAAGTGCGCGGTCGGACAAATGAGCGCCAGCCGGTGGTAGCGCTCTGGCCGGCGCTGTTGGCCTGATAATCTCGCAGTGTCGCATAATCGATCAGGCCACGCGGTTTACCGGTCTTGGCCATGACCGTATCGCAGGCATCGATACACAGAGCACAGGTGATGCATTCGAGTTGCTGGCCGTCCCGAATGTCGATGCCCATGGGGCAGACGGCAACGCAGGCATTGCAGTCAACGCAATCTCCGACTACCTCGCCGGCAGCCTCGGCCTTTTTCTGGTGTCGTGAACGAGGTTCGCCGCGCCAGTCATTATAGGTAACGACCAGCGAGTCTTCGTCGAGCATTGCTGACTGGATGCGCGGCCAGGGGCACATATAGGTGCACACCTGCTCGCGCATGAAGCCGGCAAAGACATAAGTCGTGGCGGTGAGGATCGCGACCGTGGAATAGGCGATCCACGGCGCCTGGAACGTTACGAAATCGCCCAACAGGGTCGGAGCATCGGCGAAATAGAAAATCCACGCGCCGCCCGTACCAAGCCCAATCACCAGCCATAGGGCATGTTTGGTTAGCCGC
The DNA here is from genome assembly GCA_016522385.1 of Pseudomonadota bacterium. Taxonomy (GTDB): domain Bacteria; phylum Pseudomonadota; class Alphaproteobacteria; order Rhizobiales; family Aestuariivirgaceae; genus JABDJG01. Next base: position 6,414 of record JAEKFU010000369.1, on the reverse strand, counting down.
TTGAGTATCTTGTCACTGGTCCAGGCGGCCTTGTCTAGCTTCATGCGGGCGTTGCGGTCTCCTTCGACCCAGCGCTCGACGGCAATGAACAAATCGACCCAAACGGTTTGTGGGCAGGTATAGCCGCACCACGCCCGGCCAATGGTAGACGTGACCAGAAACAGGCCGATTCCGGCCATAATCAGTAGTCCGGCGATGTAATAAAATTCCTGCGGCCAGATCTCGATGAAGAAAAAATAGAACCGGCGGTGGGCGATATCGACAAGCACCGCCTGGTCCGGAGCAAACTCGCCACGGTCCCAGCGCAACCAGGGCGTGACGTAATAGATCCCCAGGGTCACCAACATGACCCACCATTTTAGTTTGCGAAACGTGCCGCTGACACGTTTGGGAAAGACCTTTACCCGGGCCGCGTAAAGGGCGCGCTTTTCCTTACTGTTGACGGCTTCGACATCAACTTGCTCGACGCCATCATAGACTACGGTCATTCACCACCACCCAGTGAGTGGACGTAAATCGTCAACTGCTTGATCGTTGCTGCATCCAGCCGGTTCTGCCAGCCCGGCATGACGCCCAATTTGGGATTGGAGATCTGCGCAACAAGCTCGGCCTTGCTGCCGCCGTAGAACCAGATGGCGTCAGCCAGGTTCGGGGCACCCTGTTCGGGATCGCCAAGACCCTGCTCGCCGTGGCAGGCTGCGCAGTTGTCGGCATAAACGGTCGCGCCGCGCTCAGCGGCAGCCGCGTCATGTTCCTGGCCTGCCAGTTTCAGCACGAATTCGGCGGAATCGTTGATTTGGCCTTTCTCGAGGATTTCATCGCGCCCGAATGCCGGCATCTCAGAGGATCGCGTGTCATCGTCATAGGCAAAACGGATACCATGCTTAAGCGTGGAATGAATGTCATCCAGCTTGCCGCCCCATAACCAGTCATCATCATTGAGATTGGGGTAAATGCCACCACCCTGGGCACCGGACCCATGGCACTGGATGCAGTTGACGCGGAATGCAGAAGCGCCGCCCGCGACGGCAAACTGGTATAGAGCCTGATCCTTACGGATCTCGTCCAGGGATTTTTTTGAGATCTGGTCGAGCATCTGGCTTTGCGCCTGCTTTGCGTTATCGATTTCCTTGGCGACTTCGGCCCGGCTGGAATAACCGAACAAGCCGGCGGTGGCCTTGCTGACCAGCGGAATGGCCGGATAGGCGATAACATAGCCGATGGAAAATATCACTGTAGCGTAGTAGGTCCACAGCCACCAGCGCGGCATCGGCGTGTCGAGTTCGCGGATGCCGTCCCACTCGTGGCCTGTGGTTGCTGTACCGGTGAACTCGTCGACCTCACGGTCTGCAGGTTTTGTGTCTTGCTCTGCCGCCATCGCTTAGTCCTCTTTGAACGGGATGTTCGCCGCGTCCTCATAGTGTTTCTTGCCGCCGGGCCGGAACGCCCACAAGACAACCGCGACAAAGACGACGGTCAAGTAGACCAGTCCCCAGCTGTCGGCAAAGATACGAAGCGTTTCGTAATCCATGGGCTGTGTCTCCTCAGCGTAGGTTCTGGTCGGCCCGGTAGACGTCAAATTCTACCAGGGTGCCGAGCATTTGCAGGTAAGCGATGATAGCGTCCATTTCGGTTACCGTTGTTGGATCCCCATCGAAGTCGCGCACCTGCGCCTTGGGGTAGCGATTGGCGACATCTTCGGCGCCTTCGGAGTCCGCGTTGGCCTGGGCGACGGCGTCGGTCACCGCGTTCTGGATCATTTCATCGGTATAGGGTACGCCGACCGCCCTGTTGGCCTTCAGGTGTGCGGCCAGGTCCTTGGTGCGCAGCGGCGTATCCTTTAGATAGGCATATCTGGGCATGATCGATTCCGGCACCACTGATTGCGGGTCGATCATGTGTTGGACGTGCCATTCGTCGGAATAACGGTTACCGACGCGTGCCAGGTCGGGGCCAGTGCGCTTGGATCCCCACTGGAAGGGATGGTCATACATGCTTTCCGCCGCCAGCGAGTAGTGACCATAGCGCTCCACCTCGTCACGGAACGGGCGCACCATCTGCGAATGGCAGACATAGCAGCCTTCGCGCACATAGATGTTTCGTCCAGCCAGTTCGAGCGGCGAATAGGGCCGCATGCCCTCGACTTTTTCGATGGTATTCTGCAGGTAGAACAACGGGGCGATTTCGACAATGCCGCCGATCGCGACAACGATCAGGCTGGCAATCATCAACAGGGTGGCGTTTGTTTCAAGGACCTTATGTGTGAACATATTCAGCCCTCCCTCAAGCCGTCGCCGTGGCAACGGTGCTGCCCATGGGCGCCTCATCACGGGTGTGGCCCTTGATCGTCATGAACACATTCCACACCATCAGAAATGCGCCGGCGAGAAAGAGCACGCCGCCAAGCATGCGAATAACGTAAAACGGGTGCAGTACGGAGACCGATTCAACGAAGCTGTTGACGAGGAAACCCTGGTCATCATATTCGCGCCACATCAGGCCCTGGGTGATCCCTGAGACCCACATCGAGGCGGCATAAAGCACGATGCCGAGCGTCCCAAGCCAAAGGTGCCAGTTGACCATTCTCGGACTGTAGAGTGCTGCGCGATCCCACAAGCGCGGCACTAGGAAGTAGACGGCGGCAAAGCTGATCATGCCGTTCCAACCGAGCGCGCCTGAATGCACATGGCCGATCGTCCAGTCGGTGTAATGACTAAGCGAGTTGACCGATTTGATCGACATCATCGGGCCTTCGAAAGTGGACATTCCGTAAAACGCAATCGACACCACCATCATGCGCAGGATCGGGTCAGTGCGCAGCTTGTCCCAGGCGCCGGACAGCGTCATCAGCCCGTTGATCATGCCGCCCCAGGACGGCATCCACAGCATTACCGAGAACACCATGCCAAGCGTCTGGGCCCAGTCAGGCAAGGCGGTGTAGTGCAGATGGTGCGGGCCTGCCCAGATGTAAAGAAAGATCAGCGACCAGAAATGGACGATCGACAGCCGGTAGGAATAAACCGGCCGTTCGGCCTGTTTCGGCATCAGATAGTACATCATGCCAAGGAAGCCGGCGGTGAGGAAAAACCCGACGGCATTGTGGCCGTACCACCACTGAGTCAGCGCATCCTGGACGCCCGCAAACACCGGATAACTTTTCGAACCGAGGAAAGACACCGGCACCGCCATGTTGTTGACCAGATGCAGCATGGCAACGGTTACGATGAAACTCAGATAGAACCAGTTGGCAACATAGATATGTGGTTCCTTGCGTTTGAATAGCGTGCCCATGAAGACCGCCAGATAGGCGACCCAGACGATGGTCAACCAAATATCGACATACCATTCAGGCTCAGCATATTCTTTCGATTGGGTGACACCCATGAGGTAACCGGTGGCCGCAAGTACGATAAACAGCTGATAGCCCCAGAAGACGAACCAAGCGGTATTGCCGAGCGCCAAGCGCGCACGGCAGGTGCGTTGTATGATGTAAAAGCTGGTACAGATCAGCGCGTTGCCGCCGAAGGCAAAGATCACCGCTGAGGTGTGCAGCGGCCGCAGGCGGCCGAAATTGGTAAATGGCCAGTCAAAATTAAGCGCCGGGTACGCCAGTTGCGCCGCGATGATGACGCCAACGAGGAAGCCGGCTATGCCCCAGAAGACAGTTGCAATGACACCGGCACGGACAACGCTGTCAAGATAAGTTTCCTCACTTGTGTCATGTTCGACGGCAAAGTTAACCCGTTTGGCTGTGGAAATGATGGCGATGGTGCAGGCAATCGCAAAGACCCAAGCGTGCGCCGCAAACAAATCATCTTGCGCCTTGGCGGCCGCCAGCAATGCCGCCAACAATCCCAGCGCGTAAATCGGTATTAGTCCCATTGGCTTCCCCGCGTGTGGTGATCCCATCGCCCGGAACAGGCGGCTTCTTGATGTGTACAAGCCTGATGCCCGTCGGCCTGATCAACCACATTGATCTGGATCAATGAATGCGGTGTGACAGCGCATCATAAGATTAGGGGTGCAAAGGGTCATAACACGTTCTGAAATGAATACATCCAAAAGGAACAGTCGAGTGGATTGGCCGAAAGCCACTCCAATTGCATTTGATTCTGAAGACATGGTCCGGAATGATCCGATCGATTTGCTGGTGCGGTCTCATGCGTTTCACGCCCAGCTGTGCGATTTGCTGGAGCAAATCGCTGACAGCCTGCCCGACGATGCCGACCCGTTGCAATGCCGGCATGCCGTGCGGACTTTGAAGGAGGAACTGCCGCTTCATCACAGAGATGAAGAGGATGGCCTGTTTCCGTTGTTGGAGTTACGCGCGCAGGTCGATGACAACGTTACCGAGCATTTGGCTCAACTCAGCCTTGAACATGCCACCGACGAGAGCTTTGCGGACGAATTGACAGAAGAGCTCGAAGGACTGTCCCTCGGCAGGCGGCCAAGCAATCCGAATATGCTGGGCTATATGCTGAGAGGATTTTTTGAAAGCTACCGGCGTCATTTGCACTGGGAAAACACCGTGGTCCTGCCACTGGCACGCAAGCGCTTGACCGATCAAGATCTTACCGTGCTGCTCACTAGGATGATGCGTCACCGCTCCGGGCCTGTTGAGAGCTAGTACTGCGTCAGCGCGCCTTAGAAACACCAGCCAATCAATGGATCGCTGGGTGCTCCTGTCCAGCCAGTTCACCGAGCGTGGCAAAATCTGGAACTGCAATGTGTTGGGTACCGAGTAGCTTGATCACGCCTGTGGTCTTGAGCTTGGTGATTTGCCGGCTGACCGTTTCGATGGTCAGTCCGAGGTAGTCTGCGATGTCGGCCCGGGTTAGCGGCAGCTCGAAAGTCGGGGTCGGCGTCGCCGTCACGTGCGGGCAACCCGTGAGCCTAGATCTCTTAGCCAACAGAAACAGAAAACTTGCGACTTTCTCCTGCGCCGTCTTGCGGCCAAGCAGCACCATCCATTCGCGCGCCGAATCTAGCTCGTCGAGGGTGCGCTCGAATAACCGGTGCTCTAGTCCAGGATATTCCTTAAGCACGCTCTCGAAGCTGTCGCGCGGAAAGCAGCACAGCTCGACCTCGGTTGCCGCTTCGGCAAAATAGGGGTTGTTCTCAGAATACGCGCGACCGACGAAGTCGGGGGCAAATAGGAGACCAACGATTTGCTGCCGGCCGTCCGGCAAGGTCTTGGCCAGCTTGATGACTCCGGAAACCACATTGGCAAAGAACTCGGCGCGATCATCGTCGGTCATAATTACTTGCCCGACATCGAAAGTGCGCCGTCGGGAAATCTGATTGAGGCGCACAAGTTCGCCATCCCGCAGAACTCCACACACCGCCTGATGGCGGATGGCGCATGCGTTGCATCGGCCCATATCGAGCGAAAAGTCACTTGAAGCGGACATTCGCCAACAACCCCCCTATCAGTGTCGCAAGCCAACAGAATAGACGTGGTAAGTTTGGTCGAAAATACAAGCCGCAGTGAATGCGGCAAATTCGCATGCGCAACGATCTTTAATGGGACATGAGTACTGGAACCGTCATCTGGTTCAGCATCGTCCGGGTGGCACCGCCGAAGACAAATTCGCGCATGCGCGAATGGCCGTAGGCGCCCATGACGATCAGGTCGGCGCCGAGATCAGATGCCCGGTTAAGGAGGGCGTTGCCCTGCCCGATATTGTCTGTCGGCATCGCTTCGGCCGTCACCTTGATCCCGTGTCTGGCCAGGGTCGCCGCCATTTCTGCGCCCGGAAGATTTCGGGCTCTTTCCGCCTCATCCTGCGGGTCTACCCAGATCAGCCGCGCGGCTTGTGACTGCTCCAGCAACGGCATGGCATCGAACACGGCGCGGGCTGCTTCCCGCGTCGCGTTCCAGCCAATGAGGACGTTGTCTCCGACGGTTTCGAAGTCACCGATTTTCGGGATCAGCAAGACCGGCCGACCGGCTTCCATAACAACCCGTTCGCAAAAATCGCCCTCTATGCCGTCATTGGCCTCTTCGTTTAGTTGCGAGGCGATGATCAGATCGGCCTGGCGGCCATGTTCGATGACGCCATCGGCGATGTTGACGCTCGATGAGTCGAAATTGCGCCATTCAACCTGGGTGCCCGACTTGTCCGCCGCTGCCTTGAATTTCTTTTCCGTGGCTGCGGCATGTTCTTCAAAGAACACCCGCACAGCGTCGATGACCGCTGGCGTGACGTGTGCCGACATTGACGGGTAGATCCTTACCGCGGGGATGACATAGAGCCCGACCAGATGCGCTTTGTGCTTGGCCGCCAGGGCCAGTGACATGGAAACAAGCACATCCGCGCGCGATACGTCGTTCAACGAAACGAGGATAGTTTTGAACGCCATGGTCTACCTCCTTGCAGGCAACTCACCAGATGATTAGGTCGCAGACGCGGG